>JACCRS010000139.1 GCA_013813435.1 Gemmatimonadales bacterium | reverse complement strand
AACAGAACTACACTGCGGCATGGTGCCATACGAACGATTCGACGCCTGGAAGATTGCACACCAGCTTGCATTGGAGGTCTACGAAGGACGGAACGCTGGCAAGCTAACGAGAGGTACGGGCTGACGGCGCAGATTCGCCGTGCTGCCATCTCGGCTCCAACGAATATTGCGGAGGGCTCAGCAAAGCGGGGGCCGCGGGAACTTCGCCGCTATCTCGACATGGCACTGGGATCGCTCTCTGAGGTCTCGTACCTCCTTCGGTTCACCAGGGATCGGGGGATTCTGAACGAACAAGGCTTTCGCGCTCTGGATGATCTCCGAAACCGGGCAGGGCAGCTGACCTGGCGCCTCTATGCGTCACTGAACCAAACACGAACACCCTGGACTACCGCCGTACCGCCGTACCCCTCACGGCCCTACCGCCAATCCGGGCGATGGCCTCGACGGCACCGGCACCACCGGACTCTTCGGCCCGCGCGGCAGCAGCTCGGGAAGATTGGCCAGCTGGTACGCCGTCACCGCCATCACCGCCGCGGCCTGCTTCAGATCTCCCTCTACCGCCTTGTCGTAGGTGTCGCTCTGGGAGTGGTGAGTATGGTTGTACCCTCGACGCAGCTGATCGAAGTTGAACCCCGGCACGCCATACGGCAAGAACGACAGATGGTCGGTGCCTGACTTGCTGGCCTCGCGCACGCTGTCTGCGTTGAGCGATGCGACCGGCGCCAGCAGCTGCTTCCACAGCCCCTCCAGATCCTTGCGACCCTGTAACGCCTGGCCAGTGATTGCCCCGGTGCCGTTGTCCAGCACCAGCACGGCCTGGATGCTGTCGGCCGTGGCCGCATGGGCCTCGGCGTAGGCCCGCGATCCCAGCAGCCCCTGCTCTTCCCCGCTGAACAACACAAACCGGATCGTCCGTTTGGGCTTGAGTCCCGACCGGGCTATGACGCGGGCCGCTTCCAGCACTACCATGGAACCGGTCCCGTTGTCGGTGACACCCGTCCCCAGGTCCCAGCTGTCCAGATGTGCCCCCAGGATGACCTCCTGGCCGGGCCACTCGGACCCTCTGATCTCGCCCACCGTGTTCCACTGCTGTACCGGTTGATTGCCCAGCCGGTTTTCAATTCGTCCCTCCAGTCGCGGCTTCACACCTGCAGCGATCAGCCGGGCCAGCAGAGCGTAGTCTTCGTTGGAGATGACCACGTTGGGCAGGGGCGAAACCCGGTTAGGTGAGCCACTCATCGTCATGAGCGCGTGCTCCTTCCCCCCGTCAACCAGGGTACCCAGGGCACCCGCAGCCTTGAGAATGTACGGAAGGTCGACCGTGAACTGCCGGCGCGCTGCTACCGCGGCGGCAGAGGTGTCGGCCGTAGCCAGCCCCCGCAGCCGAAGCTGCTCGGCCCGCCGAGTGGAATCGTCCGCGGTCATTTCCGGCCCATCCGGGTTCCACACCGGGTAGGCAGCGCGGGGCAGGACCCAGGCGCCTTTTACCTTGCCGCGATTCACCGCCAGGCTCTCGGGGGTCGAGAGATCGGCGAGCACCACTTGGCCCGCCAGAGTTTTCCCTCCGGTTCCTTCGGTCCAGGCCCAGCTGTGGGCGGTGAGGGCCCGGGAGAACGGCGCTATCAGTCGCAGCGAAGCCGGGCCCCGCTCCCATTTTACCCCGAATTGGTAGGGCTCCAGCGCAGCTGTGAGGCCATAGGCCTTGAACCGCCCGGCGGTCCATTCATTGGCCCGGCGCATGGCCGGCGAGCCCGAGAGCCGAGGGCCGAGGACGTCGCTGAGGTGCTGGAGGTTCCCCATCACCTCCGAGCGATTCATGGCCTGGTCGATCAGCCTGCCCGCACCAGCCGTGTCGACCGATTGGGCCGCCAGGGGAACGGCGGTGGCGAAGGCCAGCAACGAGACGAGTGACTTCATGAAGACGTGCCTTGGTGAATGGGTCTATGTCTAGGTCTAGGGTCGAGGGTCTAGGAATTTTCGGTAGGCTCAGGGCAGACTCTTCGCGGAGTTACCCTGAACGCAGGGAAGGGCTCAGGATGACAACCGCTGCTGCCGACAATGCTGGACGCCAGGCTCTAGACCCTAGACCCTAGACCCTATCATAGCAACCCCTCTATGTTCCGCAGTGAAGCCGAGTTTCAGGGACTCTTAACTGGCCGAGGACTAGCTTGCCCAAGGAAAGCGTCACCGTCACGGATAATCGAACCGGCAAGACATACGAGGTGCCGATCACCGACGGCACCATCAAGGCCACCGATCTGCGCCAGATCAAAGTCTCCCAGGACGACTTCGGGATGATGACTTATGACCCGGCCTTCATGAACACCGCGGCATGCCGGAGCTCCATCACGTTCATCGACGGCGACCGGAGTATTCTGCGCTATCGTGGCTACCCCATCGAGCAGTTGGCCGAGCGGGCCAGCTTCCTCGAGGTAGCCTACCTGCTGTGCGAGGGTGAGCTCCCGAATAAGCAGCAGCTGAGCAAGTGGGAAGACGAGATCAAGTTCCACACCTACGTCCATACCAATATCACCAAGTTCCTCGAGGGATTCCGCTACGATGCCCACCCCATGGGCATGTTGCTCGGCGCAGTGGGGGCGCTCTCCACCTTCTATCCCGACGCGAAGAACATCCACGATCCTGCCAACCGCTACCTCCAGCGGATCCGCCTGCTGGCGAAGTTACCCACGATCGCGGCGTTTGCCTTCCGGCACTCCCGCGGGCTGCCCTACGAGTTTCCCCGGAACGACCTGGATTACATCGGCAACTTCGTCAACATGACGTTCAGTATCGGGGGCCAGCACCAGGCCAACAAAGTGCTGCAGCGCGCACTCGAAATTCTCCTGATCCTTCACGCCGATCACGAGCAGAACTGTTCCACCAGCGCAGTGCGGGCGGTGGGATCTTCGCACGTGGACCCGTTCTCCGCCGTCAGCGCCGGAATCGCCGCGCTCTACGGGCCGCTGCATGGCGGCGCCAACGAGGCGGTGTTGCAAATGCTGGACGAGATCGGGGACAAAAAGGATATCCCCGGGTTTATCGAAACGGTCAAAGGTGGGTCGGACCGGCTGATGGGGTTCGGCCACCGGGTCTACAAGTCCTACGACCCTCGCGCCAAGCTCATCAAGAAGGTGGCGTACGATGTATTCGAGCAGACGGGGCTGAACCCCAAGCTGGAGATCGCTCTGGAGCTGGAGCGCATCGCCCTGGAGGACGAGTACTTTATCAAACGGAAGCTCTATCCCAATGTGGACTTCTATTCCGGATTGATCTACCAGGCGATGGGCTATCCGATGGACTACTTCACCGTACTGTTTGCCATCGGCCGGGCTCCGGGGTGGCTGGCCCAGTGGGAAGAGATGCTGCTGGACAAGGATCAGAAGATCGCTCGGCCCCGGCAGATCTATGTGGGCTCGGAGGAACGGGATTTCGTACCCCTGGAGAAGCGCGGCGACCGGCGGAAGGTGGAACGGGAGAGAGTGAGTAAACGATAAAACGCGAGCGGGAACTGCAACGGCGTGGGCGGGAGAGATGAACGTGAGCGGGTAAAAAAGAGCGTTAGCGGGGCAGCGGAGCAGCGGAGCAGCGGAGCAGCGGAGCAGCGGAGCAGAAGGTTAGCACTCGCGCGTCATACCGAGTGCAACGAGGGGTCGCCAAGGTAAAGTCCATTGGAAATTTGCTGTACCGACGTAGGCCGCCCGATCACTCACGTAGCTTACCCGGAGTCTGTCGAAGGGTTCGGGATGACAACCCCCCCGCTTACCGCTCACGCTTGTCCTTGTCCCGCTTACGTTTTTGCCTTTCCCGCTCCCCGCTTACGCTTTTATTCCCCGCTCACGCTGTTACAGACCCGCTCACGCTGTTACAGATCCCACTCACGCTGTTGCAGTTCCCGCTCACCGGTCACGCTTCTTGTCACCGCTCACGCTTTTTTTTCGACTGGAACATCCCCTTCCAGATAGGTATACCCCTCGAGCCCCGCCACGAAATCTGCGATGAAGCCGTTGGCATCCTGCCTGGACAGCGACTTGGCGTTGCTCACCTTGCGGCGGAACGCGGCCAGCAGGTCGGTGGCGTGGAACTGGACGTAGTTGAGCACCTCGGTCACCGTGTCGCCATGCACCAGGTCGGTGATCTCGTATCCCTGCTCGGTGAGACGGACGTGTACCGCGTTAGTGTCGCCGAAGAGGTTGTGAAGATCGCCCAGGATCTCCTGGTAGGCTCCGGTCAGGAAGATGCCGAGGATGTAGGGCTCGTCTTCCGGCACCGGATGCAGCTCGAGTGATGGCTTCCCTTTTCTGCCACCGGTAAATCGATCGATCACCCCGTCCGAGTCACAGGTGACGTCCTGCAGAGTTCCCCGGCGGGTCGGTGCCTCGTTGAGGCGGTGAATCGGCATGATGGGGAACAGCTGATCGATGGCCCAATGGTCAGGCAAGGATTGGAAGACTGAGAAGTTGCAGAAATAGCGGTCCACCAACTGGGCCTCAATGTGGCCCACAATCTCGGGGAATGCCGCCTTGTCTTCCTTTATGGCGTTGGCGATGGCGTTCAGGGTGACGAGGTGGAGCTGGTCGGCATCGGCCTTGTCTCGAAGCGAGAATACCCCGCTGGCGAAGTACTCCTGGGCCCGCTCTTTGGCGAAGACGGTGTCGTGAAAAACCTCTTCTATGCGGTCCTGGGTAAGGCCCTCCAGGTTCTCGAACATCTCCACCAGCAGCGGGTGCGGCTCCTCCCGCAGCCTCGGGGGCCCCGGCTCGATCTGGGACTCCACGTCGATCACGTTGATGAGCAGCAGGGCGTGGTGGGCGGTCAGCGCGCGGCCCGACTCAGAGATGATGTGCGGCATCGGCAAGCTCTCGGTCCGGCAGACCGTGCCCAGCGTATAGACGATATCGCTGGCGTATTCGCGCATGGAGTAATTGACGCTGGCCGGGCGGGTGGAGCGGGAGCCCTCGTAGTCCACGCCGAGGCCTCCGCCGACATCCACATGGGTGAGGTCGAATCCCATGTTTCGGAGCTCGACGTAGTAGCGACCGATCTCCTCCAGCCCCGCTTTGACGTGGCGGATGTCGGTGATCTGGCTGCCGAGATGAAAGTGGACCAGCTTGAGCATGTTCTTACGATCCAGCCGATCCAGCCGATCCAGCAGTTTCATTAACTCGACAGCGCCGAGGCCGAACTTCGATCGTTCACCGCCGCTCTTGGCCCACCGGCCGGAGCCTTCGGTAGCGAGCTTGATCCGGACACCGGCGGTGGCCTCGACCCCCATCTCGTCTGCCACCTTGAGCAACACCTCGAGCTCGTTGAGCTGCTCCAGGACGATCATCACCTTATGGCCGAGCTTCTGGCCCATCAGGGCCAGCCGCATGAACTCCTCGTCCTTGTAGCCGTTGCACACAATGAGGTGATTGCTGTTTTCGCTGAGACCGAGCACCGCCTGGAGCTCCGGCTTGCTTCCGACCTCGAGACCCACGCCATAAGGAGCGCCGAATTCGACGATCTCCTGGATGACGTGGCGCTGCTGATTCACCTTCACCGGATAGACCGTGGTGTAACTGCCCTGATACCCGAACTCCTTGATAGCGCTGCCGAACTCTTTAGCCAGAGCCTGGATCCGCGACTGCAGGATATCCGAGAATCGCAGCAGCAGCGGGAGCCCGACACCCTGGGCATTCAAATCCATGGCGAGCCGGTAAAGATCGAGGCCGCGCTTCCGGTTGGCGTCGGGGTGCACCATGACGTGCCCTTCCGGATTGACCCGAAAGTAGCCCAGGCCCCAGCCGCTCATGTTGTACAGCTTCTCGGCGTCTTTGATGGTCCAGGCCGGCGGGGCGACGATAGTGGTGATGGCGCAGCCTCCAGTTGTGGATGAAAGGGGCATTGTAATGTGGTAGGGGGTCCCACCGGGAGTGGCGATTGCGCTACAGCCGCCCCGACGCTTGACCTCGTCCCGGATGAAGCCCAGCGGCTAACTCATTGTCTTCTGCGCGGTTTAGTTCGGGAGCAACGGTGCGGGGGCAAGCGGGTTGCCAGGGCTGCAGTCGGCATAGAGTTCGCATTCCCGGGGAGGTGCAACCCCTACAGTATAGAGCACCCCAGCCAGTGCTCGTCCGCAATTTTTTGTGAGGCACCATGACCGGACCCGGCCGGATAGGTAGTCGCAGGTTGCCCTCATCCACGAGGCTGCGTCTGCAGCTCGTTTTCGCCAGGGCATCGGAAGCACTCGCCGAAACATATCAGGCTCAGGCAGCGGAGTTCGTACGGCGGCTGAAGTTCCGGCTGTCGGTGGATGAAGCACTGCAACGCTACTTCCACGAGGTGGGAGTGCCCGCCGCACTGGAAGAGACGGTAAGAGCCCGGGCCCTGATCTCCCTCGCCGGCTTGATCGAAAGCGCTCCCCGGCATGAGTCACGGGCGCTCGGATGGACGGCGCTGCGGCCGGATCAGATGCTGGAGTCGCTTCGGAAGCGGGTGCAGTACATCGAGGACACCAACCTCGAGTGTCGGCTGGCCGCCTCGATGTCCGACGAAGCAGTAGCTACAACCCACGTCCGGATGGCGCTCGAGACCGCCGAAGTTCTGGCCGACGAAGTCACCCCGGACGAAGCGATCATGCACTATGTCCGCACCTTCAATCTGACCTCCATCGACGCCCAGGTGATCTTCCGGAGCGCAATGGCGCAGTGGGCGGAGCTCCATCCGCTCCCGGGCGAGGCCCGCGCCACCCTGGGACAGAGCACTACCAAGCCGGCGCTTGCCCTCCGGCCCCGCCCTGAATTCGGCCTTCGGGTAATCGTCTAGCATCATCCGCTGCCACGTCCCCTCGCTCGGTATATGTTTCCGGGCGTGGGGTTCCGATGGAGAGGGGTGGTGCAATGAAATGGGTGTACACAATCGGACGAATAGGCGGCACCGAGGTCAAGGTGCACCTGACGTTCGTGCTGTTTCTGATCTGGTGGGCTGTGGGTGGGTACCAGCAGGCTGGCGCTTCCGGCGCACTCGGCGCCGCGCTGTGGCTGCTGGCCGTGTTCGCATGCATCCTGCTGCACGAGTTCGGGCACATCTTCATGGCACGCCGGTTTGGCGTGCGCACACCTGACGTCATACTCCTTCCAATCGGCGGGGTCGCGCGGCTCGAGCGAATTCCCGAGGAGCCCCGGCAGGAGCTGCTGATCGCACTGGCAGGGCCGGCGGTGACCGCCGGGATCGCGCTGATTCTCTTTGGCATTATCCGGTTAAGCGGGAATGATGCTGGGCTGGGCGACCTCAGCCCCGGCCGGCCGTTCCTATCACTGCTCATGAACGTGAACGTCTACCTCCTGATCTTCAATCTGATACCGGCTTTTCCTATGGATGGCGGGCGGGTGCTGCGGGCTCTGCTTGCAAGCCGGATGGGGATGGTTCGGGGCACCCGGGTAGCCGCAACTTTGGGGCAGATCCTGGCGGCCGTGGGCGGCCTTTACGCCATTACCGTCGGTCATCCGCTGGCAGTTCTGGTGGCCTTCTTTGTCTTTCTTGGCGCCAGTGCCGAAGCCGAGGCGGTAGAGACCCGGGCCGCCGGTTATGGACTCCAAGTGTCCCAGATGATGGTGACGGAATTCCGCACCATTCCGGTCTACGCCACACTCGCAGACGCGGTCGACCTCCTGCTCAGCGGAGAACAGCGCGAATTTCCCGTGGTGGACAACAACGGACGCATCGAAGGAATACTCACCCGCGACAACTTGATCCGGGGTCTATCAACGCTGGGCCCCGGAGGACCCGTCACCGGCGCGATGACCCAGGAAGTCCCCGTCGTGGCACCCACTCTGGGGTTCCAGGATGCGCTGGAACGGCTGCGTTCCAGCCGGCTGCCGGCCCTCCCGGTGGTCGACCGAGCCGGGGGGCTGATCGGCCTCCTTACTTCCGACAACATCACCGATCTGCTTCTGGTGCAGCGCGCCCGGCCCGACGGCCGAGCCGGAGTGCGGCAACCGGGCTAGCGTGAGAGGGACTGGCGGATTTCGTGCCGAGGCCCCATTCTTGGCGCGCTTCCAGTCCACCTCTCACAGGAGCTCGCATGTTCTCGCTACGCCCCTCGTTGAGCGTGCTCATTATCGCGGGCACGCTCACCGGCTGCAATCCCGACCGCCCTTCTAGCGACACGCAGCCCTCGGCGGCAGCAAAAGCCAGCGCCACGCGTGCAACTCCGGCGGTCGTCACCGTCACGGCCAATGATTTCTCGTTCGATGCGCCGGGCCAGGTTCCGGCCGGAGCCGTCACCATGCGACTGGTGAATCACGGTAAGGAGCTCCATCACGCTCAGATCATGAAGATCGACGAAGGAAAGACCATGGATGACGTGGCCAAAGCCCTTCAGAATCCCGGCCCACCTCCCCGGTGGGTCAAATTCGTGGGGGGACCCAACGCCGTGGCTCCCGGGGGAGAGACCCACGCCACGTCAGTGCTCTCTCCGGGCAACTACGCGTACCTGTGCTTCATTCCAAGCCCGGACCGGGTGATCCATGCGGCCAAGGGCATGGTCAGGCCGTTCACGGTTACCGGCGGGCCCTCCGGCTCCCAGGCCGAGCTCCCCGCGCCGGACGTCACCATCAAGATGGTGGATTACGACTACCAGCTCTCTCAGCCTCTGACTCCGGGGCGGCGCACCATCAGAGTCGAGAATGCGGGACCGCAGCCGCATGAGCTGGCCCTGCTAAGGCTGGCTCCAGGTAAGACGACTGCCGACTTCGTAGCCTGGGAGCGAGGGGGGATGAAGGGGCCACCTCCTGCCCAGCCGCTCGGTGGTGTGGTAATATTGGACCAGGGAGGGAGCGCTGTGTTCAGCGCAGACCTGACACCGGGAGATTACGCCCTGTTGTGTTTCGTTCCGGATAGCAAGGACGGGAAGCCGCACCTGGCCCATGGTATGATGAAAACGATCAAGGTCGGTTGAGGCACTTTCGGCGGCGGTAGTCCGCCGGCATGCATTCGAAACCACGCTCCTCCCAGAGGCCCGCGCCCCGAGCGCGGGCCTCGTTTTGGGCCCGTTCCAGGCGGGCGGCATATTTTACATTGGGAGGCACGGTGTACAAGACGGCCCAGCCTCCCCGCACCATCGCTTCGTTCACGAGGGTAGACCCAAACCAGGCGTAGGCCAGCACCCGGCCGTAGCGATCGGTGAGGGCGACGTCGCGCTCCAGCCGCACTCCCGCTCCCACCGGCAGCATCCGGAGCAGTGCCTGCGCCGCGTTGGCGCCGTAGGGATCCTGTCGCTGCTCAGGGCTGTCGACTCCGATCAGCCTCACCCTTCGTCCATCCCGGCAGCGGAAGGTGTCGCCATCAACGACCAGCCGAACTATGCAGTCCGCTCGCTGCTCGGCCGGGCGCTGGGAGGATGCGCAGGCGAGGGAGTCGGCTGTGAGAGCAAGCCCCACCAGCGCAAGAAACAGACGGTTGGCCATGGAAGGTTACTCACACCACCCGCGCGGTTGCGGGAATGAATTGCAAGTAGAGGCTGGATAACACGAAAGCCCGAAAGACGAAAACACGAAAACACGAAAACACCCAATGCACCCGACAAAATACAAGAACAACAAGTTGGGTGAGTTGCAAGGTCAGTGAATGACACCACTTGTTCAGCTCGCCTTTCGAGCTTTCGTATTTTCGGGTTTGTGATGCAATTTTGTTTCTTTTGGAGGGCCTCAACAATTGGCAGGTTCCACCGTAAGTGAGGCTGGACTTCATGTGGCGGTCACTGGGGCCAGCGGCCTCATCGGCACCGCCCTGGTGCGGCGCTTGATCGCCCGGGGACACCGGGTTAGTGCCCTGGTGCGGCGGGCGCCTGGGAGAGGAGAGATCGGCTGGGATCCTGAGGGCGGCCGGCTCGAGGCGGAGGAGTTCGAGGGTGTTGACGCGGTTGTCCACCTCGCCGGTGAGAACATCGGCGCGCGCTGGAGCAGGAATCGCAAGGCTCGCATCCGGAACAGCCGGGTCGGGGGAACCCACCTCCTGAGCGAGGCCCTGAGCCGCATAAGTACCCCGCCTCTCGTGCTGGTTTCGGCTTCCGCCGTTGGCATCTATGGCAACCGGGGAGACGAGATTCTTACTGAAGAGAGCCCGGCCGGCGATCGGGAGCGGGATTTTCTGGCTGACGTGGGACAGGATTGGGAGCGGGCTGCCGATGCAGCTCGCGCGGCGGGAGTTCGCGTGGTTCACCCCCGCTTAGGGGTGGTCCTGAGCCCGCATGGTGGCGTCCTCGACAGGATGTTGCCGCCCTTCCGACTGGGGATGGGCGGCCGCCTGGGCAGCGGCGACCAATGGTTGAGCTGGATATCGATCGATGACGCAGTAGATGCCCTGATATACCTGCTGTTCGCCGACTCCCTCGCAGGGCCGGTGAATGTCACTGCCCCGGAGCCGATCCGCAATCGCGACTTTACCCGTATTTTGGGACAGGTTCTTTCTCGCCCTACCTTGTTCCCGGTGCCGGCCGCGGCCCTGCGCCTGGCTCTGGGAGAGATGGCGGATTCGACGGTGCTCGCCAGCACCCGGGTAGTGCCCCGCCGCCTGCTGACCACCGGTTTTCGCTTCAGTCACCCCGATCTCGAGACTGCCTTGCGCCATGTACTGGGGAAAGAGCGCTCGGCTAAATTCCCCCGATGAGCAGACCCAAGGCCGTGGTCCTGTTGAGCGGGGGGATGGATTCGGCCACCACGGCGGCAATCGCGTTGAGACACGGGTTCGACGTGCACGCGCTTACTTTTCGCTACGGTCAGCGGCACCACGTCGAACTGGAGGCAGCGCTCCACGTGGCGGCCCAACTCAGCCTGGGCCGCCACGTGGTTTTGGAGATCGATCTTCGGGCGTTCGGCGGCTCCGCGCTTACCGCTGACATACCGGTACCGAAAGACACACCGATCGATGAGATCGGGCAGCGAATTCCCGATACCTATGTCCCCGGGCGGAACGCCATCTTTCTCAGCTTCGCACTGGGGTGGGCGGAGGTCCTGGGCGCGTCGGACATCTTCCTAGGCGTCAATGCGCTGGACTACAGCGGTTACCCGGATTGCAGGCCGGAATTCATTCAGGCGTTTCAGGCCATGGCCGATCTGGCCACCCGGGCCGGGGTGGAGCAGGGCCGTAGGCTCACGGTTCACACGCCTCTCATAGCGCTCTCCAAACGCGAGATCATCGAACAGGGTTTGGCACTGGGAGTGGATTATGGCCTGACGCTCACCTGTTACGATCCATCCACTGAGGGAGCGGCCTGCGGCCGGTGCGAGGCGTGCATCCTTCGGCTCAAGGGATTTCGGGAGATTGGGATGGAGGATCCAGCGCGGTATCAGACGGTGGAAGGAAAGGCGTGAGCGGGAACCGAAAGAGCGTGAGCGGGAACCGAAAGAGCGTGAGCGGTGAGCTCCGAGCGCCAGTCACCTTCCGTGGTGGAGAACAAAGCGCCTGGGGAAGCGGGGCTACCCCGCTTACCGCTTACGCTTTTCTTCCCCGCTCACGGTCTTTATGACCTACGCGGTCAAAGAGATCTTCTACACCCTTCAGGGCGAGGGTGCCAACACCGGGCGGGCCGCGGTCTTCTGCCGGTTTGCCGGCTGCAACCTCTGGAATGGCCGGGAGCACGACCGAGCCGGCGCCACCTGCCGGTTCTGCGATACCGATTTCGTGGGTATTGACGGCCCGGGTGGCGGCAGCTTCGCCACTGCGGAAGCTCTGGCGGCAGCGGTCGCCGAGGCATGGCCGGCAGACGGGGGTACTCGATTCGTGGTCTGCACGGGGGGGGAGCCGCTGCTGCAGCTCGATGCGCCGCTGCTGAGCGCACTACACCGGTCGGCATTCGAGGTTGCGGTAGAAACCAATGGAAGCCTACCCCCCCCTCCCGGCATCGACTGGCTGTGCGTGAGTCCGAAGGCCGGCGCCGAGCTGGTGGTGCGGGCGGGTGACGAGATCAAGCTGGTATATCCTCAGTCCGGTGCCGAGCCCGAGCGGTTCGAGCAGCTGCCATTCCGCCATTTCTTCCTCCAGCCGATGGATGGGCCTGAGCTTCAGTCCAATACCGGCGCGGCTCTGCGCTACTGTCTGGCGCATCCGCGCTGGCGGCTAAGCCTCCAGACGCATAAGCTTCTCGGGATTCCATGAGCGGGGCGGCGGGGCAGCGGGGCGGCAGGGCAGCAACAACACACCTGCTCGGTTTTAGGGCAGGCCGGCCAGCTACCCCACTGCCCTGCTGCTCAGCGGGACTGCCCCGCTGCCCCGCCGCCCCGCTGCCCCGCTGAGCATGCACGGCTACTCCGACCGCATCAACCACGCGTTCGCCTTTGCCGCCAAGTACTATGCGGCCGTCGCCCCGTTGGGGTCGGGAATGGACTACATGGCCCACCCGGCTAACGTGGCGCTGATCCTGGCCCGTTACGGGTGCGACCAGATAACCATCGTAGGCGGGATTCTACACCATGTGCTGGAGGAGGCAGTGCCGGACAAACACCCGGTGCTCGAGCGCAAGATCGCAGACAAATTCGGGCCGGTGGCCCTGGCAATTGCCCGGGATGCCCTGGAGCCAAAGTTCGACCGGAGAGGCGGCGAGCGGCCCTGGCAGGCGCGGAAGCAGGAATATCTGAGCCTGCTCGCCATTGCCGAGCCACGAGCGCTCGACATCTGCGTCGCGGATGAGATACACGCCTGCGGCTCGACCACCACTGCCCTCCGCCGGCTCGGAGTGGAATACCTGCGTACAGTGTCGCGAGCCGGCTCCGATCAGACGATCTGGTGGTATCGTTCGATGCTGGAGATCCTGACCACCCGCTCTGACTGGCCTCAGCGAGAGATGATGACCGAATTGCGATTGATGAGCGCCGACCTGGTGCGCAGCCTCCGCCAGAGAGAGGAGGACCTGTGAGCCGCTTAGCCGGGTTGACTCTGCTTCTCGGCCTGGCCGGGTGCGGGGGCAGCGCACCGCCTCCGATTCCGCTCAACCCGGTGCGGTTCCTGCTGCTCAATGACGTATACGACGCCGACACCATCGCGGGAGGCCGCGGCGGGCTTGCCCGGGTTGCGACGGTACGCAACCGGCTGGCAGCCCAGGGACCGGTAGTGTTCGTTCTGGCGGGTGATGTGCTCAGTCCCAGCGTGCTGAGCAAGTACTACAGGGGCCGCCAGATGATCGAGGCGTTCAACACGGCGAAGCTCGACTACGCCACTCTCGGGAATCACGAATTCGATCTCGAGCTCGATACACTGAAGGCCAGAATCGCGGCCAGCAAGTTCAGGTGGATCTCGAGCAACTGCACTTTGGCCGCCGGGTCACCAATACCGATGGTATTGCCCTGGGATACGCTCCGAATTTCGGGACACAAGGTGGGACTATTCGGGCTCACTCTCCAGGGCAGCTACCGGCCCGAGGTGCGCTGCGCCGACCCCGACAGTGCCGCCAGCCGCGTGGTGGAAACGCTGAGCACCGAGGGCGCCGATCTCATCGTTGGGATCACCCACCAGGGAGTTCAGGCCGACCGCGATCTCCTGGTTCGGGAGCCTCGAATCGACCTTATCCTAGGAGGTCACGAGCATGTGGCCCTCGACTCAACGGTGTCCGGCCGGCACGTGGTGAAAGCCGACGCAAATGCGGAAAGCGCTCAGTTCGTAACCCTGTGGGGTGGAAAGGGAAGTTGGCGGCAGGCGGTGGGGCGGGTGCCGATTGACGCCGGACTGCCAGCTGACACCGCCGTGGCCCGCGTGGTGACGGAATGGCAGGACAGTCTCCAGAGACGGCTGGGGCCTGAGCGGACGGTGGGTAGAACCGTAGCCCCGATCGACCCGGACGCCAGCCTCTCACGCCGGCGTGAGTCGATGCTGGGCGACCTGGTAAGCGATGCAATTCGGGCGGGGACGGGGGCCGATATCGCCCTGCTCAACTCGGGGACTCTCCGCCTGGACGAGATTATCCCTGCAGGTCCGGTTACCAACCACCACCTCGAGGCGATTCTTCCGTTTCCGGACCAGACCCGGATCGTCACCTTCTCGATGACCGGGGCCCAGCTCCGTCGCGTGCTGGAGCATAGTGTTTCAAGCAGGGTCTGGGGGACCGGAGGATTTCTGCAGGTTTCCGGACTGTCGTTCAGGTTCGACCCCGCCCGGCCATCGGGAAACCGGCTGCTCGGAGACATCCGCCGGGATGGAGGAGGTGTGCTGAACCCGACGGCCTCAGTCCGGGTGGCTATCGGCGCGTATTCCGCGTGTGATAGCGGGGATGGCTACCAGATTCCAGAAGCTGCCCCGGCGTGTGCCCAACGGGAATCGGCCCCCCGCGCTGCCGATCTGCTCATCCGGTACATCGCCGATTCTCTGGACGGCCGGATCGAGACACCCAAGGGCTCACGGGTGCAACAGGCAGGAAACACAAATCCCGGCTGAGCTCATTGCTCGCCGGGACCGGGTAGCCTTAGCAGTTTTGATCACCCAGGCTGCAAAGCCGAAATCCCTGGGGCCCGATGAGGGCTATGTTCTTACCTTTAGCTGACCTGAACCTAACTAATTGGCCGGGCCGGCGCAACCCTTTCGCGGTTCCCCCGAGGCTCCTCCTGATGGTATTATAGGGCATGGGTTTAACCCCTTACCCCTCCTTAGCCACCCTACCCAGTGCCTTCGCAGCCGCCTGCCGACTCTCTCGAACCGATGGAGAGTTGTTTGAGCGCTGCCGGGTTGTCCTGGTTCGCCGCTTTCAGAGCGAGCGGATCTGGTTCGACCTGGTTTCACCGGCCGAATCGCTACCTCGGGTAGGTCCCGCCGCCGGCGTCGAGAACGCGGTCGAGGTGGCTCGACTGGCCAGTGGCGAGACCGAGGTGGTCATCCATGCCGACCCGTTGGTGGCCGAAGAGATGCGCCCGGTGGCCATGGCTCTGGCGCTCGGCCTCAGCGTCGTCATCGAGCTGCGTGGAATTCTGTTGGAGCGACAGACCGCGCTGGATGATGCGGTCTTCCAGCTGCGTGCCCTCCGCCAGGTTGCTCGTCTCCTCTCCTCGGTCCATTCCACCGAGGAGACCGAGCAGTTGATCCTGGATTTCATGGCTGAAGTCTTTTTTGCCTGGTGGGCCTGTCTGTACCGGCCCGATGGAGAAAGCTACTCGCCCAGCGTATTCCGATCGCTGAACGACCGGCTCCGGCCCGCTCCGATGGATCGGTCAGCGCTGGATGAGGCGCTCCCGCCGGGCAGTGCGGCCACGGGCGCCGACGACAGCCGCCTGGCGGAGCTGGTTGGTCCTGGGGCCGAGCTGGTGGTGCCGCTGGATGCCGGCGCCGAACGGATGGCGGTCCTGGTTCTCGGATCGCGCATAAGCGACAAGCTGTACGGTCGGGCCGAGTCGGAGCTGGCCGGAACTCTGTCGTTTGCCGCCGCCATTGCGCTCAAGAATTCGGAGCTGGTAGAGCAGCTCCATAGCGCAGCCACTACCGACGAGCTGACCGGTCTCTTCAACCGGCGTGCCCTGGAGGAACGTCTCGCCGCCGAGATCTCTCGAAGCCTGCGGCATCAACTGCATACCAGCGTTCTCATGCTCGACCTCGATCGCTTCAAGGTGGTCAACGACACCATGGGCCACGCTGCCGGAGACCGCCTCCTGGTCCAAGTGGGCCAGGTTCTGCGGAAGCAGTGCCGCGCGCTGGATGTGGTCGGGCGTCTTGGGGGCGACGAGTTCCTGGTCATCCTGCCGATGACCAGGCCGGCGGAAGCCACGGTTTTCGTGGCCCGGGTCCAGACCAGCCTGCGGGAGATGGAGAAGACCAACCCGGAGTTCGGGGCCTGCACCCTGAGCATGGGTATCGCGGAATCGCCTCATCACGGCACCACCGTCAGCAGTGTTCTCGCCGCGGCCGACAACGCTCTCTATCGAGCCAAGCGCGGCGGCAGAAACACGGTCGAGGTAGCGGAGAGCTAGCATCCGATGCTTGAATCTGAATTCACCCTGCTGGGCGACGGTGTCTGGCTGGACTTCGTTAACACTGCCCGGGGGAGGGGCGCCTCTCCGCCGGACCTCCTGCCCGATAGCGACGCACTGGCACGCTGGGCCGCGGCACAGAGCATCGGGCCGATCGGGGGGGACGAGCCATTCTTCGAGGAGGTGCTGAAGTTCCGGGAGCTTCTGATCGCGCTGGCCGAAGCGCTTCACTCGGAGCTACAACCTCCGGCTACCTCGATCACCGCCATCAACCAGCAGCTCTCTGGCAATGGTGGCTGTCACCAGCTGACCCGCGTCAGCGGAGAGTGGCGGCTTCGGTTCGCGCCCGCCCGGCGCCCCAGCCTGCTCGAGGCTATCGCACAATCGGCCGCGTCGGTGCTGGCTGACCCGCTGCTCATGGTGAGGCGCTGCGCTGGGGAGAGTTGCTCCCTCTTTTTCACTGACGACTCTCCTGCTCAAGCCCGGCGCTGCTGTATCGCGGCCGTGTGTGGCCAGCGGGTGAGGGTAGAGCGACGGCGCGGGTTGCTGCGCTGAGCACGGTCGAGCCGGACAGCTACTATGAGCGCGCCAACGCAGCGCTTGGTGCCCGCTACCGGCTGGAGCGGACGGTGGCGGTGTCGGTGGAACGCGTGCTCTTCGAGGCCCATGACCTGATCCTCAAACGACGGGTGGGTCTCCGGGTGAACTTCTACTCGGATGCATCTACGCGGGGGTGGTTTGTCCGCGAGGCTGAGGCTCTGGGCCGGCTGGATCATCCAGCGATCCGGCACGTCTACGATGCCGGGGTAGTGGGAGAGATGGCGTATCGAGTGGGCAACTGGATAGACGGTGAAGGTCTCCAGGGCGCGCTGAAACGGGGGCCGCGTCCCATACCCATGGTGCACACTCTGGCGCGCGATCTCCTGAGCGCACTCGAGCACGCGCATACCCAGGGAATCATCCTGCGCAGAATTGTCCCCGCGTCGGTCCTTCTGAGCTCATCGGGCCGGGGTATGGTGTCGGACGTACGCTTCTGCAGCTACATGCTGCCGGCGATTCCCCCTGGCACCGTTCCGCAGGGGTTGCCTTTCATGGCGCCGGAGGTACGTGTTGGCGCCTTGGGCGACCCCACCAGCGACGTGTATACCGCGGGGGCCCTGCTGTACCTGGCAATCACCGGACAGGATCCACCGCTCGATCCCACGAAGATTCGGCGACCGACCGAGCTCAGGCCCGCGTGCCCCAGAACGGTGGAGCGAATCGTGCTGCGTGCGATGCAGCCGGCGCAGGACGACCGGTACCTCACGGCGGTAGAAATGCTGGAAGATTTCGTCAGCGATGCGGGCACCTTCGAGATCCCCGCCGTGTCCGTGGGCCAGGGGCCGGTGGCCGAGGCGGAAGACAAGGCTCGCTGGGAGAAACGGCTTCGGCGGGCGCTGGGAGACGACTACGAGCTACTATCGCTGCTTGGCACCGGCGGATTCGGACGAGTGTACCGGGTGCGGGATCTACACCTCGAGCGGGAGGTGGCGCTAAAGGTTCTGCAGCCTCTACTCACCCGGGATCCGGAGGTGGTCGAGCGGTTCCGTCGCGAAGCCCAGCTCGCTGCCGGGCTCCGGCATCCAAACCTCGTGAACATTTACGACATCGCCGGACGCTCGGGACTGCTATGGTACACCATGGAGCTGATCGACGGCCCCAGCCTGGCTCAGCTGGTGGAGCGCGATGGGCCGCTTCCGCTGGACAAGATGCTCCGGCTGTTGCGCGAGGCGCTTTCGGCCCTTGCCCATGCCCATGGATCCGGACTGGTCCACCGAGACATCAAGCCGGAGAACATGCTGATCGACCGAACCGGCAGCGTTCAGATCACCGACTTCGGTCTGGCTCTGGCGCTTCGCGGGAAGTACGGTGGCGCAACCAGCCAGAGCGGGACACCTCAGTTCGCCAGCCCCGAGCAGCTGCTCGGCGAGCGGGTGGACCAGCGGTCGGACCTCTACAGCCTCGCTGCGGTGGCGTACTACGCGCTCCTCGGTACGGCGCCGTTTCCCGGCCTCACAGTCGAACAGGTGCTCGCCAAGCAGACTACGAACCAGTTCCCGACCTCGCGCGGCCGCCGCGACGATGTGAGCGAGGCGCTGGAGCAGGTGCTGGACCGGGCACTGAGTGCAGATGTGGCCGAGCGGTACCCCTCAGCGGCTGAATTCCTCCAGGCGGTGAACCACGCGGTAGGCGTCACCGGACGGGAACCGGTGGCAGATTGGGCCCGGGCCGCAGCCCGCTGGCTCCGCGGTTCCCCCCTTGACTAAATGTGGTGGCCCTACAGATTTGCCCGACATGAAGTCTGATCGACCGGTTTTGATTGGCACTCAGAGACCCGGGGTTGATCACCCAGCGGGTCTTTCATTTTTTATGACGCGGGACAGGCCTGCGTTCATAAAAACTCGGTCTTCGGATCCTTGCCGGGGCCGATGCAGTCAAATAAACACGGAGTAGGCGCAATGGCTCGCACCATCGGCACGGTGAAATGGTTCAACGACGCGAAGGGTTTTGGGTTCATCACTCCGGAAAACGGGGACAAAGACTGCTTTGTCCACCACACCGCCATCAAGGCTGAGGGCTTCCGCAGCCTCGCCGAAGGCGACCGGGTTGAGTTCGATATCGTGCAGGGTGCGAAAGGCCCCGCCGCCGAGAACGTCACCAAGGTGAAGTAAGACCGTCTAAAACAAAAGGGCCGCCCCCATAGGGCGGCCCTTTTGTTGTCTATGGTCTATAGTCTAGATCCGCCGGCGAAATGACCATAGACCCTTGACCCTAGACATCATTTATGGCGATAGATGACCCTACCACGAGTGAGATCGTAGGGGGAGAGCACCACGCTTACACGATCTCCTTCCAGAACCCGGATCTTGAACTTACTCATCTTGCCGGCGGCGTAGGCGAGAATCTCGTGACCGTTCTCCAGCAGCACCCGGTAATTCCGGTCGGGTAAAACTTCGGTTACCACCCCCTCCATCTCGATACCTTCTTCTTTGGCCATCCAGGCCCTCCCCAGAAAGTTTCCGGAGTACAACAGTCCTCCGGCTGCAACCGGCGTGGAATCTTGCGGCTCGGGCGCCGGGACGCAACTAGGAACGATTCGCCGCGCGGGCTTTGTTGGGAGACTGGGAGCCGGCCGCAGAGGGGAGCTTTGCCCGAATTGCTTCGATCTCGCGTTCCAGGAGCTGAACCAATTCTCCGATAGCATCGGCATCAAAAGTAAGGCGGGCTCCCGCAGTGCGATAAATCTCCGGAAGGCGCCCCACGGCCCCCAGAGCGAGAGCGTCGCGATAACCAGCAACAGCACCCGCCGGGTCTTCCAGACTGTTGCGCCAGACCTGGAGCGCGCCGATCTGCGCGATGCCGTACTCGATGTAGTAGAACGGATACAGGAAGATGTGCAGCTGGCGATACCAGCGTGACACCCGCTCCTGCTCGAGCCCGGTCCAGTCTACTCCCCGCTCGAAACGCGACCGCAGCCGCAGCCACTCGGTATCTCTCGCGTCGGCATCCCCTCCCTGCCCACTGGTGTAGATCCAGGTTTGGAACGCGTCCACCGAGGCGATGTGAACCAGGCTCAGCAGTATGTCTTCCAGATGCTCCAGCCGGGCACTCAAGGCGTCATCCGAAGTGAAATAGCCAACTGGCTGGGTCAGATGTGGTGCCGCCAGTAACTCCATCGACATCGACGCCAGCTCGGCCGCCTCAGAGCCGGGAAAGCGCTGCCAGATCAACGGTTGTTCGTGAGCGGCGAAGGCATGAAACGCGTGGCCGGCCTCATGTAACAGAGTGTTGACGTCGTCCACAAGTCCCACGGCATTCATGAAGATGAAGGGCCGTCCGCGGAAGTGGAGCGTTTCGCAGTACCCGCCAGGCGCCTTGCCCTTACGGCTTTCCAGGTCCAGCAGCCCTTCATCGATCATGGTTTGGAACTCGCGGCCGAGTGCGGGGCTAAGTCCCTCAAATACCCGGCGCGCCGTGCTCACCAGCTCGGCGGCGTTAACAAAGGGCCTGAGCGCTTTGGGGCGGTATGGATCAACCGCCAGATCCCAGGGACGGAGCACCTCCAGCCCCAGGCGCTGCCGGCGCGACTGAAGGACCCGTTCAACGGCGGGAGCCACCATCTGCTCGACCGCGGTGTGAAAGCGCTCGCAATCGTCAGGGGTATAGTCGAAGCGGAACTTGGCCGGGAAAATGTAGTCGCGAAAGTTGGAGAAGCCGGCGTTCGCTGCAGCGCGCTGCCTCAAGTGGTACATCTTGTCGAAGAGGTCGCTCAGGTCGGCACGGCGATCCATGTATGGCTTGCTGGATGCTCGGAAGGCTCGCTCTCGCACGGCCCGGTCCGAACTCTTGAGGAACGGCTGGAGCTGAGGCAGCGGTAGCTCGACGCCTTCCCATTCCACCACGATCGCCCCGGTGATTCGTTGATACCGGGCGCTATGCTCCTCCAGCTCAGCGAATATCGGTACGTTCTCGTCCCGGAAGATTTCGCTTTGTGTGCGGAACCGTGCCAGCGTGGTCTCGAGCTGGGGAGTAGAGTAACCGGAGTCCAGCAGCCGGCGCGCTAGTTCCACACTCCGCTCCTCCATCTGGGGAAGAACTTCGGTGGAGAACCGCAGGTGGTCGGCTTCTTTGTCCGGATTTCCGGTGTCGATGGTGTATGCGATCATCGCCTGGGCGGCGGCCTCCGTCACCAGCTCCTCAAGAGTGGACCAAGCTCGCAGCCACGACTCGATGCTCGAAGGCTCGAGCTTCCGGCCGGCCAGCTCATGGTAGTAGGGGGCGACGTCCACCCACTTTGCCTTGGCAAAGGCGGCTGGAGATTCGGGCAGCGCTGATTCTGACACTATCACTCCTTGGTGAGTCTTCCGGCGCAACG
>JACCRS010000047.1 GCA_013813435.1 Gemmatimonadales bacterium | reverse complement strand
CTGAGGAACGCAGCCGGCGCAGTCTGTTCGGGTCTAGAGATACCAGAGGGCAATGATCATGAGGCCCCAACCACCGAGAAACAGCGGAAACCAGGTGAGGATGGTGTCCTCAACCTCGTCGGCGTTGTCGCCACTCTCAGACTTGTCGGCACTCTCACGCAGCTGAGGCAGTTCCAGCGGCTTCGGAACGAGGTTTGGGGGGCCGACAGGCTCCGCTTCGCTGGGGACCGAGGTCCCGCCTCCGTGGCGTAGATAGGGATCTGCTGGTGAGGCCAGGAGTGGGTGCCGCTTCAGGAGTGGGTGCCGCTTAAGGGAAATCATAAAACACCCTTCCTTATAACGATGCTAGGATTTCGCCCTTGAGTCACGGCTTATCGAGATCGATCGTATCCCGGATGGTTGATCATATGACTTTGAAGACAGGCAGGCTATTCGATTACGTCGACTGTTACGGCCCCGATACCAATTCGTAAGAAATTGTGATGCAGTCGTGACGCCCCACGGGCTTCATCCCCGCACTCGTCTTCAGCGCATGTGACAGCGGCCAGAGGGACGAGGTTAAAGAAGAGTACCAGCGATCCTCTCCACGTCTGTGACAGGCACCTAGACGACTTGCGGTGATATACCTGATGGCGATCGGTTCGGCCGTCCTGTACGGGGCTGCCTACTTTACCGGCGGGGTCATAGAGCCGGCTTCGAACTAGCGCTCGATCGGGCCCGCCCGAGAAGTAACTCGCGCTCTCGGGCATTGCGGGTAAGTGAGGCGGCCCGCTCGAATTCGCGGCTGGCCTCCGTGAACCGGTTGAGCTTGGTGAGGAGGTCTCCCCGTACGCTGGGTAGAAGATGGTATCCCTTGAGGGCGGGCTCCGTGGTCAATGCATCAACCAGCGCGAGGCCCGCTGCCGGGCCGAACGCCATTCCCACTGCAACCGCACGATTCAGCTCAACAACCGGTGAGGGCACCAGTTCCAGCAGCGCATCGTACAGGGCGGCGATGCGAGTCCAGTCGGTCTCCTCCGCCGTGCGGGCCCGCGCGTGGCATGCCGCGATCGCCGCCTGAAGCGTGTAGGGGCCATAGCCACTCCCCAGCGCTTCCGCCCGCTCCAGTGCGTCAAGCCCGCGGCGAATCAGAAGTTGGTCCCACCGACCCCGGTCCTGGTCCAGTAGCAGGATGGGCTGTCCCGAAGGACCGGTCCTGGCCCGCAGTCGTGAGGCCTGAATTTCCATCAGCGCCACCAGACCGTGCACCTCCGGCTCTTGCGGCACCAGCCCGGCCAGGATGCGGCCCATGCGAAGCGCATCCTCGCATAGGGCCGGGCGCACCCAGTCGTCGCCGGCGGTGGCCGAATAGCCTTCGTTGAACACCAGGTAGATGACTTCGAGCACCGATGAAAGGCGGGCGGCAAGCTCCTCCCCGCGGGGAACCTCCAACGGAACCCCCGCCTCGGCGAGGGTGCGCTTGGCCCGAACGATCCGCTGAGCGACGGTAGGCTCCGGCACCAGGAATGCCCGTGCGATCTCTTCCGTCGTCAGACTGCCAACCAAACGGAGCGTCAGGGCGACGCGCGCCTCGCGGGAAAGAACCGGATGACAGGAGATGAACACCAGCCGCAGAAGATCGTCGCCCACGTGATCGTCGAGTGCGGCCTCGAAATCCGGCACCGCCCTCTCCTGTTTGGCTTCCAGCTCGTGGCCCACCTGGACATGCTTCCGGTCGAGCATTTTGTCACGCCGAAACATGTCTATGGCTCGATGCTTCGCGGTGGCCATCAGCCAGGCGCCCGGGTTATCCGGAACGCCGGCCGCGGGCCACCGCTCGAGTGCCGCAACTAACGCGTCCTGCGCCAGGTCCTCGGCCAGACCGACATCGCGCACCACGCGCGTGAGCCCGGCGATGAGCCGAGCCGATTCAATTCTCCAGACCGCATCGATGGTGCGATGAATGTCAGTCGCCGTCATGAGAGCCCGGAGCTGGGAGTCAGAAGCGATTACTCAGGAACCACAGAATAATGGCCCCTAGCTCTTACCTCCTAGCTCTTAGCTCCCCCCACCGACGATCAGGACCACGGCTACCAGCGCGCAGCCAACACCCGTGATCTGCCAGAAGTTGAGCCGCTCCCGCAGCACCACCCGAGCCAGCAGGACGGTGCTGGCCGGATAGAGCGACGACAGGGTCACTACCAGGCTGAGGGGTCCGGCGCGCGCCGCCAGGAGGTACAGAGCGTTGGCCAGCATGTCGATCACGCCACACACGGAGGCGAGCACTACGATGCGGCGAGGCATACGCACCGATTGACGACTGACAACGGCGAGGCCTCCGAAGAGGACCACCGACAGCAGGCGGGATGCGACCAGAGGCCACATCCCGGCCTCGGGTCTTGTCTGCGCTAGCGCGAGGAAAAAGAATCCGATTGCCACGCCCGAGATCAAGGCGGTACCCACGCCGGGAGGGAGCTTTCCCCCAGTTTTATTGGCGCCGGGACCTTCACTGGCTGTCTGGCGGCTGACCAGGACGATCGAGACGATGCCGAGAGCGATCCCGGCGGCCGCAACGGGGCCGGGCCGCTCGCCGAGCAACACCGATACCATCACCGGGATGGCGACGGCGCAGACCGCGGTGGTCGGGGCTACCACCGCCATGGTGCCGATGGCGAGTGCCCGGTACAGCAGTCCGACGCCGACGCCTCCCGTCACCCCCGCGGCGATGCCCCAGAGCATGTCGGTTCGGCTAGGCGACGAATCCGGCAGCAGCGGCAAAAGCAGCAGCAGAAAGATCAGTCCGCTGAGCTGGGAAAGGATGACTACGGGGACGGTGGCACAGCGCCGCGTGGCGAGGCCGCCGGTGAAATCGGCGGCCCCGTACAGCAGCGCTGAACCCAGCGCCAGGAGATAGATCAACTACTTGCGCGCTGCCGTCTGCCGCCGCAGCCGTTCCTCCTGTTCCCGAAGCTCGGGTGTGAATTCCTCGCCGAAGTCGTCCGACTCGAAGACCTGGCGGATCTCGACCTCGCCCTCCTGGAAGGGGGCGCGCTTAAGCCACTCGATCGCCTCCTCCTTCGATCTTACCTGCCACAGCCAGAAACCTGCCACCAGCTCCTTGGTCTCGGCAAAGGGTCCGTCGATGACCGTCCGTTTGCTTCCCGAGAAGCGGACCCGGGCGCCCTTGGAGCTGGCTTGCAGACCCTCGCCCGCGAGCATCACACCAGCTTTCGCCAGCTCTTCATTGAACTTTCCCATCTCGGCAAGGGCCTTCTGGTCCGGGAGAACGCCGGCCTCTGAGTCCTTGTTGGCTTTGACCAGCACCATGAAACGCATCGTCGTCTCCAGCGTGGAAGTTTAAGTTGTTCCTCTCATCTAGACGTCGAATGAAGACCCCCGCCATCGACATGTTCGGTAAGGTCATTGACTCGACCGTGTTAGCCTTCAGAGTCGGGCCCATCCTGCCCGGCAATTATGGTTCGAGGAACGCGGCACAAGGTCGGGGGTTCATGAGCGAGAAGCAACTGAAGCTGTTTGGGGGCGGGGGAACCACGCTTCCGGAGGGATTCCGGTATCAGCCGGATATCCTCACGCCGAACGCAGAGCACGAATTGCTGGAGCGGGTGCGGGGACTGCCTTTCAAGGAGTTCCAGTTCCAGGGCTACGTCGGCAAGCGGCGGGTGGTCTCCTTCGGCTGGCAGTACGATTTCAACGAGAGAACGCTCCGCAAGGCCGGCGACATGCCGTCATTTCTGCTTTCGCTGCGTGAGACTGCCGCGGCCTTTGCCGGCATGTCGCCTGATCAGCTTCAGCAGGTTATGGTGACGGAGTACGATGCCGGTGCAGGCATCGGCTGGCATCGGGACAAGGCGATGTTCGGCGAGGTCATCGGGATCTCGCTCGTGTCCGCCTGCCGTTTCCGGCTCAGGCGCAAAGTTGGGAGCACCTGGGAGCGCTCGGCCATCATCGCAGAGCCGAGGTCGGCGTATCTGTTGAGCGGGCCGGCGCGGACCGAGTGGGAGCACAGCATTCCCGAAGTGGACACGCTGCGGTACTCCGTCACCTTCCGGAACTTCCGGTCCGGTGCATAGGCATGCTGGTTCACCTGGTCGATGGCACCTACGAGCTGTTCCGCCATTTCTACGGCCTGCGCCGGTTTACCAAGGGTGAGGACCCGCCCTTTGGAGCGGTCATAGGCGTCCTGCACACGGTACTGGAGCTGCTGGAGACCGGGGCGACTCACGTGGGCGTGGCCACCGATCACGTGATCGAATCGTTCCGCAACGATCTGTGGCCGGGGTACAAGACCGGCCAGGGCATCGAGCCCGCGCTGTGGGCCCAGTTCCATCCGCTGGAGGAAGCGCTCACTGCGATGGGGGTCGCGGTATGGCCCATGGTGGAGCTGGAGGCCGACGACGCGCTGGCCTCCGCGGCGCACCTCGCGGCCCAAGACGAGTCGGTGGAGAAGGTGTGTATATGGACGCCGGACAAGGACCTGGCGCAATGTGTTCGGGGGGATCGAGTAGTGCAGGTGGTGAGGCGGGGTCAACAGATTCGCAATGCGGAGGCGGTACGGGCGAAGTACGGGGTCGAGCCGGCCCTTATTCCGGATCTGCTGGCGCTGGTGGGTGACGCTGCCGATGGCTATCCCGGCATTCGGGGAATAGGCGCGGTCGGCGCGGCCCGGCTGCTCAACCGGCACGGTATCATAGAAGAGTTTCCGGCTGGTATACTGGGGGAGGACCGTGATCGGGCACTGTTGTTCAAGATCCTGGCAACGCTCCGTACGGATTTGGGACTGTTCGATGACGTGGAGGAGCTTCGATGGGATGGCCCCACTCAAGACTTCGCGGCGTATGCGGAACAGATAGGAGCAGATCGCGTGCTGGAACGCTGCCTCAGGGCCAAGGTCGCTTGATGATTATTCCGCGCTGCACAATCGCATCCGTTTTCGTGCCATAATGGAAACCCGGATCGCGGATCGCGTCCTCTGGGGTGTGGCGCTGCTCGGTGGCGCGGCGCTACTGCTGTTCCTCTGGGCGGTACGGGATGTACTGCTGCTCGGGTTTGCGGGGGTGCTGCTCGCAGTCCTGTTCCGGACCCCGGCGGAGTGGCTGCATTCGCGGCTAGGTATCCCCGTGACCGCGGCGGTCGGCCTCGTTGTCGTCCTCACCCTCGGCGCCTTGATCGGTGCCTTCTGGCTTCACGGCGGGAAGATTGGGGAGCAAGTCACCGAGCTGCGAAAGCAGTTGCCGCAGGCCGCGGCACAGATAAAGAGCCGATTGCAGCAAACCAGTTGGGGACAGAAGCTGGTCGAGGAGGTGCCGGCTCCCGAAGAGTTGCTGCCAGATGCCCAGGGGGCCGTGGAGCGAGCGACCGGGGTACTCTCCGGCACACTCGCGGTGCTCACCAACGGTTTGGTAATTCTGTTCCTGGGAGTCGTCTTCGCGCTGGGGCCGCAACCCTACCTGTCGGGCATCGTCCGCCTGGTACCGATTGCCCGACGTGACCGGGCTCGGGAGGTTCTCCGGCAGCTCGGGAGCACACTGCGCTGGTGGCTCTTCGGCAGGCTTATCTCGATGACCGTGATCGGCCTGCTGACCGGTATCGGGCTGTCGCTACTCGGGGTGCCGCTGGCTATCGCGTTGGCACTGTTCGCCGCTCTGCTGAGCTTTATCCCCAATGTCGGCCCCATCCTGGCGCTGGTACCCGCCGTGCTGCTGGGCTTCCTGGACAGTCCGACGCGCGCGCTGCACGTTGGGCTGCTCTATATCGGGGTGCAGATCGTCGAGACCTACGTGCTCGCCCCATTTATCGACAAGAAGACGATCTATCTGCCACCTGCCCTCACGGTTCTGGCCCAACTGGCGATGGCTGTGTTCGCCGGCCTGCTCGGCGTCGCCCTGGCGACACCGATTCTGGCAGTCACAGTGGTGCTGGTGCGATCGCTCTACGTCGAGGAGGTACTGGGAGATCAGGCCAGCACTAGTTCCGCTTTCCTCACTACCCCGCTGGCGCCAGCCGCTAAGAGGTAAAGATGTCAGTCTCAACTCCAGGGGTTTGGCTCGTTCTCATCATGCTGTGCTGGAGCGTAGCTCCGTCAGCCGCGCAATCCTCTGAGAAGCCTCCGCTCCACGCCAGGCACTGGCTCGCCATCACCGGCAAGCCGCTCGGTGCCACCGCCGGCGCACTGATGTTTGCCAGAGGAGGCAATGCGGTGGACGCCTCCTGCGCCATGCTGGCGGCCGTCGCCACGATGTGGGACGTGCTATCCTGGGGCGGTGAGACCCAGGCGCTGATCTATCATCCCAAGCTGAAGAAGGTCATCGGCGTGAATGCGCTGGGGGTAGCGCCTTCGGGTGCCACTCCTGAGTTCTACCGCTCCCAAGGTCATCACTTTCCTCCGGAATACGGCCCGCTGGCGGCGATTACACCCGGCACGCCCGGCGGACTGCTGACGATGCTGGCCGAGTATGGGACGCTCTCACTGGCGCAGGTGCTGGCACCGGCCATCCAGATGGCCGACGGTTACCCAATCGAGGCCCAGACCGCCAACTACATTGAGCGGCAGAAGAAAGAGATCCAGCAATGGAAGTATTCCCGCCCCGTTTTCCTCCCCCACACAGGCCGAGACCGGGAAGCACCCGATCCTGGCGAGCTCTTTGTGCAGCGCGACCTCGCCGCCACCCTCCGGAAGCTGGTGGCGGCGGAACGCCGGGCGCTCGACGCTGGTAAAGGGCGGAAGGCCGCCATTTACGCCGCGTACGACCGCTTCTACCAGGGAGACATCGCCCGCGAGCTGGTGCGCGGAGTGCAGGAGGAGGGAGGCCTGATCACGATGAAGGACCTGGCCCGGTGGAAGGTCCGCATCGAAGAGCCCCTGAGCACCACCTACAAGGGAAGCACCGTCTTCAAGCTTCCGGTCTGGCAGCAGGGGCCGGTCATGCTCCAGGCACTCAACCTGCTGGAGCAGGCCGATCTCAAGGGGATGGGCTACAACTCGCCGCGATATATCCACACTCTGTACCAGGCGATGAACCTGGCGTATGCCGATCGCGACTTCTACTACGGCGACCCCTACGTTCCTCCGGAGGAGCCGGTCGAGGGGTTGTTGTCCAAGGAGTACGCCCGGGCCCGCTTTGCCGGCATTGACACCACCAGGAACGATTCCACGGTGAAGCCGGGCGACCCGTATCCCTATCAGAATGGAAGGAATCCGTTCAGGGATTTGCTGTCGCGCTGGACGGTAATGGCGGCACCGGACACGCTGGAGAAGAGCGGGCAGCAGGACCGGCCGCCGGTGCCACAGCGTTCATCCGGACTGGACTCGGCGTTTAAAGCTGGCTTCTACTCCGGTACCACCTCCATAGAGGCGGCGGATGAGGCAGGCTGGGTGGTATCAATTACACCCAGTGGCGGATGGATTCCAGCGGTGATTGCCGGGCGCACCGGGGTCGGACTGAGCCAGCGGGCCCAGAGCTTCGTCACCCGCCCGGAAGACGGTCCGTTCAACGTGATTGCGCCGGGAAAGTACCCGCGCGTCACTCTGACGCCGACCCTGGCGCTCAAGGGTGGGCTACCGTTCCTCTCCTTTGCGGTGCAGGGGGGTGACTCGCAAGATCAGAACCTGCTGCAGTTCTTTCTCAACATCGTCGAGTTCGGGATGACGCCGCAGCAGGCCGCCGAAGCGCCCAACATCAACAGCTATCAGATGCGGTCATCGTTCGGCGCGCACGAGTCCCGGCCCGGGTACCTGTTGCTCGCCTCGAATACCCCCGACAGCGTGCGAACGGCGTTGCAACGAATGGGCTACACGCTCGAGCTCGAGGAGCGGACCTCCGGGCCGATCAACGCCATTTTGTTCGATCGCGAGCATGGAACAATGTGGGGGGCATCGAGCAACCACGGCGAGGACCACGGTATTGCCTGGTAGTACGGACCGATTATCGGACGCTCCCTCAAGGAAGCTGGATGACGGTCCCCACCCCGGCGTAGGTGTACCTGTCTTTCCACCTTCGTTCCAGCATGTAGAACGCAGGCTCTCCGGTGCAGTGGCCGGGCGCTATGCGCTCGACCTTGTAGGTGTCATGCAGCACAGTCGCGATGCGCGCAACCTCCTGGTCCGAGGCGGTTGGCAGGTGCAATCCTCCAAAGACGCTATACACCTGTTGCTTGATACCGGCAGCCGCGGCCACGATTCTCTCGATGCCCGGATGCGAGCATCCGGCCACCACGATCAGGCCACGAGGTGTCTCGATAGCCATGGAC
>JACCRS010000043.1 GCA_013813435.1 Gemmatimonadales bacterium | reverse complement strand
GCGGGTAGGCGGGTAGGCGGGTAGGCGGGTAGGCGGGGCAGAAACTAACGGTTGTCACGCTCAGCGCAGCGAAGGGGCCGAAGCTGAGATAGCTCCGAGCCCCTTTCTCGTTTTTCCGTCCGCCGGTCCGCCCGTCCGCCCGTCCGCCTACCCCCCGCTCACCTTGCGCCGAGCTCCCGGCTCCTCTATCGACGCCACCGCCACTCCCTCCTCCCGCAGCCGGTTGACCTGCCACACTTCCAGCCGGACCACGAACTCGTACTCAGTATCGGTCTGCTTCCGGGAAAGCACCTCGCCGTCGCGGTAAAGGGCGGCTACCCGGGCACCGTCCTCCAGTGGGACCTTCACCCTCACGGTAGGGCGCCCCACCCGTTCCAGGTCTCTGAGTGCGGCCTTCAGCGGGGAGAGCCCATCGGTCCGCATCGAGGTGGCAGGGATGCCGGTGGGATGCAGTGCGCGAACCCGCGGAGTGAATGAAGCAGGATCGGTTACGGCATCCATTTTGTTGAAAACAGGAATGATCGGCAGGTCAGCCAGACCGAGCTCGGCGAGCACCCGCTCGACCACGCGCATCTGGCCTTCCCAATCGGGATGACTTGCGTCCACCACGTGCAGCAGAACATCGGCCCCGCGAACTTCCTCCAACGTGGCGCGAAAGCTCGCTACCAGGTGGTGGGGCAGCTTGCGGATGAAGCCCACCGTATCGGTGACCCGGGCCCTCTGGCCTTCGCCGAGCTCCACCTCGCGAGTCAGAGTATCGAGCGTCGCGAAGAGCCGGTCCTCCACCACAATTTCGTGCTGCGCGGTGAGACCTCTCAGGATGCTGGACTTGCCGGCGTTGGTGTAGCCCACCAGCGCAACGCTGAGCATCGGGTCCCGTCCGGCGCGAAGATTCTCCCGGTGCTTCTCGACGTCTTTCAGCTTGGTCTTGAGTCCCTGGATCTTCTGCCGGATGCTGCGTCGGTCGGTTTCCAGCTGAGTTTCACCCGGGCCCCGGAGTCCGATTCCACCGCGGATACGCGAGAGGTGGGTCCACATGCGGGTCAGCCGGGGCAGCAAATACTCCAGCTGCGCCAGCTCTACCTGAAGCTTGGCCTCGTGACTTCGGGCTCGGGTCGAGAAGATGTCGAGGATGACCTCCGCTCGATCCATCACTCGTACATTGAGCTCACGCTCCAGGTTGGCACCCTGCACCGGTGAGAGCTCTTCATCGAAGATGACCAGGGAGGCGTCGGAAGCGGCAACCTCAGTGGCCACTTCTTCCACCTTACCTTCGCCGATCAGCGTGGCGGGATTAGGCGAGGCAATGTGTTGGGAGATCCGTCCCACGACTTCGGCGCCGGCCGTGTCCACCAGCCGGGTCAGCTCTTCCAGGTGTTCGGCAACGTGCCGCGCGTCGGGTGAGCCCTTGCGGGGCGCGGCAACCAGCACCGCGCGCTCGATGGGGTCGCGGACGAGAATCAATGGTCTGATACGGGCACCTTCCCTCTCATTGAGCTTGCTCCGGGATGGCGACATTGCCGCCTGAGCGCGTCAACGGCACGCGGCCTTCGCGGGTAAAGGGAACTTCCTTGCGGCCCCATGGCGTCCGGAGCTCGGCCTGTCCCTTCATCTTGTAGGGCAGGTCGCCATAACCCAGCGCGGCTCGCACCGCACTGCCCACACCAACCCAGCCAAACCTCAGCGGCAGGGTGAGAGTCGTGGTGCCGTTTTCAGGAACCGAGAAGTCATCGTCGTAGGTTATGTCTCCCAGGTGCTGCCCCTCGACATCGACCCCAACCTCGAGCTTGGTGCCCTGGAGAGTAAAGTTGTTGGGATTGTCGACCTTCACCACCAGGTCGAGATTTCCTCCGGTGATGCCTACGCCTCGGACGATAGCCCGGTCCAGCTGGATCTCCGGTTCCCTGAAGTTGTTTCCTATACCACCGCAGGCCATGGTAGACACAGCCAGCACTAACACGCAGGACTGCACACGCACTCTCATCAGGTTCCTCCCAGGGACGGCATGATCCGAATATAGCGACTACTCTCCCCGGAGGATGGCCGGATCTCAGGTACCAGTCGGTGCGCGAGGTCACAAGAGGAGGAAACAAGAGCGTAAGCGGGAACCGAAGAGCGTAAGCGGTAACAGAAGAGCCGTGAGTGGGGCTTGAAAGCGACATTTCGCAGCTGCTTGGCGCTCAATCTTCTGTCTCCCTGCTTACGTTTTTCCTTTCCCGCTCACGCTTTTCGTCCCCGCTTCTCAGCTTCGCCCACCACTCCAGCCGCTCGGCGATCTTTTTCTCGTGGCCGAACCCGCCCGGGCGATAGAACTCGGTACCGCGGAGCTGATCCGGCAGGTACTCCTGCGGCAGATACGCATCGAGCGAGTTGTGGGCGTACTGATAACCCTTGTGGTAGCCGAGCTCCTTCATAAGCGGCGTGGGGGCATTCCGTATGTGCAACGGGACCGGCGCGGCAGGGCTGTTCCGGGCAGCGTCGAGCGCTGCGTCCAATGCTACCTTGGCGCTGTTCGATTTGGGGGCCGTTGCCAGGTAGATCGTCATCTCCGCCAGCGGGAGATACCCTTCTGGTGCGCCCAGCATATGAAAGGCATCGCGCGCCGCCACTGCCACCAGCAGGGCATTGGGATCGGCCAGGCCAACGTCCTCGGCCGCCATCGCTATGGCCCGCCGGAAAAGTGTCATCGGATCCTCACCGCCGTCGAGCATCCGGGCCATCCAGTAGAGCGCACCCTGGGGATCGCTCCCGCGCAACGATTTGTGGTAGGCGGAGAGAAGATTGAAGTGCTCTTCTCCCGCCTTATCGTAGCGGGCGAAACGTTTCTGCATGGCTTCGCGCGCAATTTCGACCGTGACCGTCCCTTCGGCGCCCAAGTGTGCAGCGGCCGCTTCCAGCACGGTCAGCGCCCTGCGCGCGTCTCCGTCTGCCTCTACCGCCATGAGCGAGAGCGCGTCCGGCTCCACGATGAGCCTCGAGCTGCCCAGCCCCCGCTCGGCGTCGGTGAGTGCGCGGCTCAGGAGGCGCTCGATGTCATCCGGGCTGAGCGGTTGGAGTACGAACACCCGGGTACGCGACAGCAGCGCCCCGATCACCTCGAAGCTGGGATTCTCGGTGGTGGCGCCGATGAGCGTGATGGTACCATCTTCGGCCGGCGGCAGCAGGCTGTCCTGCTGAGCCTTGTTGAGCCGGTGAATCTCGTCGATGAAAAGTATGGTCTGCTCACCACCCGACTCGAGCCGATCCCTGGCCTCGCCGACGATCTCCCGGATGCGCGGCACGCCTTCAGTCACCGCACTGAATGGGACGAAGATGCGCGCGGTGGACGTGGCCACCAGGTTGGCCAGGGTGGTCTTCCCACTGCCAGGCGGGCCCCAGAATATCATGCTTCCCGGCGCCCCTCGCTCGATAGCATCGCGCAAGGGACGGCCGGCGCCGAGCAGATGCTCCTGCCCCACGAACTCGTCGAGGGTTGCAGGGCGCATGCGTGCCGCCAGGGGACGTGTCTCCCGTTCTCGCGCGAAAAGCGAGCTCTGCCGGTTGGAGGGCCGCTTGCGTGGCATCAGCTGATCCAGCCTTCCAGCAGCAGCTCGGTGAGGAAGAACCCTGCCCCTCCACCAACGAATGCCAGGGGTGACAGCCAACCTCGTTTGGACTGGAACTCCGGCACCAGGTTCGAAGCCGCGACGTACAGCGTCACCCCGGCAGACAGGGCGAGTCCATGCAGGGCCAGCGGCTGGATCTGCCCGGTCAGCAGAACCCCCAGCACCGTCGCCCCGCCGAGTACCGCCGCGGCACCCACCGCCTGAGGCCGGCTCCGGCCACCCGCCACCATTACGCTGGCGATCGTCACACCCTCGGGGAGTTTGTGCAAGAGGACCGCCAGGAAGAGGAGAACGCCCAGTCGGCTGGAGACAAGAAACCCGCTGGCGATAGCCACGCCATCGAAGAAAGTGTGCAAGCTGAGGCCGAGGAGAGCCGAGTTGCCGGCTGCGGGGCTTACCCGATGGGTCTCTTCGCCAAAATGGAAATGGGGCGTGAGGACGTGCTGAGCGATGTGAACCGCGAAGTAGCCGAGCAGGATGTAAAGCGCCGCACTCGAGGAATCCCTCAGGACCTCGGGCAACACGCCCAGTAGGGTGACGGCGAGCATGAACCCCGCACCAAAAGCCAGGCAGGCATCGATAAACTTGAGGCCCCGCCGCAGGTGCCGTACCACGGCGAGCGCACCGATCACATTGCCCAGAGCAGCCGCGGCCGCAAACCCGAGGGGACTCACAGCATACTCCGGGCGAGTGCGACCAGGGTATCTCGCTTATTGAGCGCAGGATCGTCCAACACGCGGTCAAGCAGCGCCGCCAGAGTCTCGCCGATCCGGGGACCGCTGGTACCCAGCGCCTTGAGGTCGGAGCCGGTGATGGCTAGGTCCGACCGGGTCAGCGGATCTCCCCGACGCCGGATCTCCGTCACCGCGACAGTCCACGGGGGCTCGCCACCGTGGCGAAGACTCCAGAGAGCGATCAGATCGTCAGCAGCGGCGTCCACTTCGGCCAGCCACCGGCGGACCGACTGTTGGTCCAGACTGCTGGGCTCCTCTGGTCCTTTGACCAGAGCCGCGGCCCGCCCTATCTCGGCGTTGGAGGCCTTCAGCCGGCGGAGAACTGCCACCGGAGCGCGGCACAGCAGCGCCGTCAGCAGCACGGGGTCTCTGGCGGCGGGGGAAGGATCGGGCAACGCGTTGTCGAAGCCCTCAACACCTTCCAGCTCCGGAATCCAGATACCGGCGGCACCCACGTGAACCCACAGCATCACCAGCTGGGTTATCGACCGGGCGGTTCGAAGGCTCTTGAACCATTCGTCCCGCACCCGCTCGGCTGAGAGCTGCCGCAATCCTGGACTGGCGGCTCGCGCTGCCTCCCACGTGGCGGGGTCGATGGTAAAATCGAAACGGGCGGCAAAGCGGATTGCCCGGAGGATGCGGAGGTAGTCCTCCCGAAATCTTTGGGCCGGGTTGCCTACGGCGCGCACCATCCGGGCATCCAGGTCTGCGGCGCCATCGAATGGATCTCGCCATTCCCGCCGAAGGGGATGGTACGCCATGGCATTAATGGTGAAGTCGCGCCGGGCCAGATCCTCCTCGAGCGATGCTCCGTATGCCACGACCGCATGGCGGCCGTCGGTCGCTACATCCTGCCGAAAGGTGGTGACTTCGTGAAGCACACGCGACCGGTCCAGCACACCGACGGTGCCGTACTTTATACCCACTCCCACCGTGCGAGCGAAAAGTTTCTGGACCTGCTCCGGTTTGGCCGATGTGGCGATGTCGTAATCGGAATGCGGGTGCTTGAGCAGGGCATCTCGCAGGTTGCCTCCTACGCACCAGGCTTCGAATCCCGCGCTCTCCAGCTTGCGTGCTATGTCGAGCACAGTTTCCGGAATCTCGAGGTCGTGAAAGCTCACTTCAGCTACCGTACGCAGCGCCGGCGGATATTGCGATCATCAATTCCATCCGAGCCTGCGATACCGCTCGGGGACCCGCGGGTAGCGCGCCCATCGCGACCAGGCGGGCCCCGCCCCCCTCGAAGGCGTAGACCGGAGACACCAGCCCAGCCGGGCAGCGGGTTGCGAGCACCACTGGCTTCTTCTCGTCTATCCACCGACCGATCGCGGGCACGGCGCCGGGCGGGACGTTCCCGCTGCCGAACGCCGCAACGACAACTCCATCATGCGATGGGCGAGCCAAATCCAGCATTCCGCCGTCGTCACCCACGACCATCGGGATGAGCGCCACTTTTGCCGATAACCGGGGTGGAATCAGCGGTCCAGATTTCCCCGCTTCCGCGCTTCCCCGCTTACCCGCCTCATATACCACTCGTCCGTCCACCACCTGGCCGACCGGCTCGGCGTGCGGTGCGGCAAACGCGTCGAGACCGGTGGTATGGGTCTTCACCGCGGTACGTCCGGCCAACACCTTTCCGCTGAATACCACCATTACGCCACGTCCCGCGCTTTGGGTCGATGCCGCGACAACCGCGGCGTCGAGCAGGTTGCGCGGACCATCCCAGCCCCCATCACTCGACGTTCGCATGGCGCCGGTAATGGCGACCGGCACCCGCCGATCGAGGGTACGGTCCAGCAGATAAGCGGTTTCTTCCAGAGTGTCGGTGCCATGGGCAATCACAATGCCGCTCGCCTCACCCGATTCGGCGATCTGGCGCACCCGCTCACGTAAGGCCCAGAGGCGGTCCGGACCCAGGTGACACGCGGGGAGCATGGCCCAGTTCTCGATCCGGTAAGGACTGACCCGGTCCAGCCCGGTGGTGAACCCAACCAGGGCCTCGCCGCCGTGCGCCGGGATGTTTCCCCCCGCCGCCTCATCGCGCTGCATGGAGATGGTGCCACCGGTGAAGAGGAGGTGGATCATCTTCAACCAACAGCGTAAGCGGTAAGCGGTAAGCGGTAAGCGGGCAGCTCCCGATTCATGCGGCTCACCGCTCACCGCTCACGTCGTTGCTACCCACAGAGCACACTCCCCCCATTCACATTCAGCACCTCACCGGTGATATGGCGTGCGAGATCACTACAGAGAAACAGGATGGGCCCGGCAATGTCCTCCGCCGTGGCGATGCGGCCGAGGGGGATAGTGGCTCGAATACGTCCGCGGCTCTCCGGGTCGAGGGCGGGAGCGCTCATCTCGGTGTCGACCCAGCCGGGAGCGACGCAGTTTATCAGAATGCCGGGGGCATACTCTATGGCGAGCGACTTGGTCAGAGAGATGAGTGCGCCTTTACTCGCGGCATAGTCCGCATGATATGCCTCACCCCGCTGACCGGCGGTACTCGACACGATCACCACTCGGCCTCCGGGGCGCATCAGCGGCAAAACCGCGCGGATCGAAACGAAGACCGAATCCAGGTTGGCCTGCAGGGTGCCGCGCCAGCGCTCGACCGACATCTCCGCCAGGAGACTCTCTTCGGCGGGCCACACCCCCGCGTTGGCTACGACGATATCGAGCCCGCCGAACTCCCGCTTTACTGCGGCGGCGAGCCGCGCCGCCACGTCCGGATCGGCCAGATCACCGCCACCGACGTACGCGCGCCGCCCCAGGGATCGAATCGCCTGAGCGGTGGTTTCGGCTTCGGCAGCTCGTTTGTGATAGGAAATCGCTACATCGGCACCCGATCGGGCGAGCAGGAGCGCAGCCGCCCGTCCGATGCCGCGGCTGCCGCCAGTCACCAAGGCAGTTCGGCCGCTGAGGTCTATCATGCTCCGAAGAGCTCGGCCTCGACCGACTCCACGATCAGGTGCTGGAGGGCCAGCTGTATCAGCTGTATGATGCTGGTCTGGTCAGAGGGTATCACCACTGCCTGGTTCACTAAGCCCGCGAGTGCACCCCCGCCCTTGCCCAGGAATGCCACCGTGGGCACCCCGGATTTGCGTGCCGCCCGGGCTGCGGCCAGCAGGTTTGGGCTTTCTCCGCTGGTACTGTGCAGCACCAGAAGATCCCTGGCGGTGCAGCGCGCCTCGACCTGGCGGGCGAACACCTGCTCGAAGCCCAGATCGTTGCCCGCTGCCGTCAGAATCGAGGTATCGGTGGTTAGAGCCGCCGCTGCCAACGGACGCCGGGAGCCGGTGTAGCGGACCACGTATTCCGCGGCGATGTGCTGCGCGTCGGCCGCGCTGCCACCGTTACCGCAGAAGTACAGCGTGCCGCCCCCACGCAGCACCTCGACGTACCTCGCGGCCACCCCCGCCACTGTAGCGCTAAGCGTTTTGGAGGCCTGGGCTGTCAGAGCCAGCGCATCCAAACCCTCATCGATACTGGTAGGCCTCACTAGGACCCCTCGAGAAACTGTTTGATACGGCTCATCCAGCTCTGTCGGATGTGCAGCGGGGGGACTGGAGACAGCTCCCCGTCCGCCAGGATGGCGGCGGGATTGCGCCGGACCAGCAGGTCAACCTGGTCGTGGCCGTCCTGCGCCCTCAGGAACCGCGCTCCGGTTGCCACGGTGCGATCATCGCCATGGTTGTCTCCGGCGAGGATATCAGCCAGCCCCTCCGAGACCAGGAGGCGCGCCCGTTGACCCCGGGTCCGTGACGCGAGCAGTGTAGTGGCGTCGATCTGGGCTCTGGCCCCCAGCGAGCGCCAGTGCCGCACCGCCTCAACCGATGTACAGCTGTATCGCTCAGGATGGGCGAGAATCGGAACCAGACCCAGCTCGACGACCTGAGACACCGCGTTCGTCACGATCTCGTAGCCCACCAGCCGGGGAAATTCGATCAGGATGTACCGGGTTCCGGCAATAGTGACGTTGCGCGCCAGAGCCACCGGCCGGGTAATGGGGCGATCCATCATGATCTCCGCGCCCCGGTGGAGTCGCGGCATCTGGGGTGCCCGCGCGCGGAGCGCCTCGAAGGCGCCGCTATGGGCGGGCGGCGGGCCGGCCTCGGCCCGGCCGGAATGCAGATGCGGCGTGAGGCAGACGTCGGTTACGCCCTGCCGCGCCATCTCGAACAACACTTTCACCGACTGGTCCACCGAACGGGAACCGTCGTCCACCGCGGGGAGAAGATGGGAGTGGAGGTCGATCACGGGCCCTGCTGTCTAGTGCGGAGCACGGAGGTGGCGAACTCCTCCAGCCGCTCGGGCGTGTCCTGGGCCTGGGCCAGAAGCGCGAGGGTTATCAGGGCGTCGGCGGCGAGCAGGTCCAGAGCCGCCGAACGATCTCCCGAGTGCGCGAGCACCCGGTCGAGGGCAGTGCGCCCTGCGGCGGCCAGTGCGGCAGCGCGGGTTTCACCGGTAGCGGCAAGGGCGAACTCTCTGACGCGAGCTCGAAGGGCCGCCGGGGCCTGGCTGGTATGCCGGTCCAGCCAGTCGCCAGGAACCATCAGGCCCGGGTCGCCTCGGCAACCTGGCCGTCCCCGAGCCATGCCGTTACCAGCTCCGGCGTAGCGGCCCGTGCAGCGGGCAGCCGTTCAGGGTCTCCCGCGCCCGCCGATGCGAAGTGGGGCCGGCCGCCACCCTTGCCCCCACTGAGCGCAGCAATACGATTCACCAGGTCTCCTGCTTTACGTCCGGAGCTGACCAGATCATCGGTCAGAGTCACATGTATCGCACCCCGGCCCGCCGAGCTGAACAACACCAGTACAC
>JACCRS010000032.1 GCA_013813435.1 Gemmatimonadales bacterium | reverse complement strand
TGACGATGGCCTCATACACCTTGCTGCGGCCGTTCACATCATCCGATTTGACCGTGAGCATTTCCTGGAGGACGTGGGCCGCGCCGTATGCCTCGAGCGCCCAGACCTCCATCTCTCCGAACCGCTGCCCGCCGAACTGCGCCTTGCCGGCCAGCGGTTGCTGTGTAACCAGGGAATACGGGCCGATCGAGCGGGCGTGGATCTTGTCGTCCACGAGATGGCTCAGCTTCAGCATGTAGATCAAGCCTACCGTGACGTCGCCCTCGAAAGGCTGACCGGTCCGTCCGTCGCGCAGGCGTGCCTTACCCGCCGGGGTGAGCCCCGCGGCCCGAAGCAGCTCATTCGCCGCTGCGTCGATGTCTGAATCGCCCTTGGGGCCGAGCAGCCCGGCCAGTGCCGGCCTCCCCGTTGCCTCGAGCACTTCGACCGGTGACGCGGCCGCTGCTTTCTCTACCTCCTTGAGCGCCTTGGCAATCGCCTTCTCGTCGCCCGAGCGGTCATCCGGGTCCGGCTGCGCGCGGTGGAATTCCACTTCCTGCCGCCGCTGCGCGATCTCGCGCTCGGCCAGCTCCTTGGCGGCTTCTACCATGAAGAGCCGGACCGACTGAAAGAGTTCTCGCGTCTCCGGCGAGGCAGCCCGCGCTCCGAGCATCCCAATCCCGGCCTCGACCAGCGTAGTACGATCGCCGTTCGGAGCCACCTTCTTCAGATCTGCAACCATCCGGGTGATCGCTTGAGGCGTCATCTCGGGCGGTCTGGCCCGGAGGCGGAGTCCTTCCGCCGCCCGGCGGAAGCCGGCCAGCCGGAGCAGGGTTCCGATCTCGGCTTCGTCGGCCCCGCGGAATACCGGGGTCTTGGCCTCGAAGCCCAGAATCCGCGCCGCCCAGCCGAGGTGGGTCTCGAGGATCTGACCTACATTCATGCGGCTCGGCACCCCGAGAGGATTGAGCACGATGTCTACCGGGCTGCCGTCGGGAAGGAACGGCATATCCTCCTCCGGCACGATCCGGGCAACGATACCCTTGTTGCCGTGGCGGCCGGCCATCTTATCGCCCACCGAGATCTTCCTCTTCTCCGCGATATACACCTTCACCAGCTGGATGACGCCCGGAGGCAGTTCGTCCGGTTGAAGAATCTTGTCGATCTGATCTTCGGCCTTCTCTTCCACCTTGGCCCGCTCCCGCGCCGCCATGTCGATGGCGGCCCGGATCCGCTCGTTGGCTGGCTTGTTGGCCACCCGCAGAGTCTTGAGGTCCACGTCTGCCAGGTCAGCGTCCGCCAGGATGGCCGAGCTGAACTTGGTTCCGGCAGGGAGGTACTCCTCCACTGTGCCGGCCTTCAGCATGAGCGCAACCTCCTGCCCGGTGAGCAGGTGGGTCAGCTCGTCGAGCATGACCGCGCTGATGCGCGCCTTTTCGTCGTTCTCGATCCGGCGCACCTCGCCGATTCGCTCGCCTCGGTCCTTCTCGACCACCTGATCCTCGATCCGGCTGAAGATCTTGACGTCGATAACCACACCGGCCATGCCGGGGGGCACCTTGAGCGAGCTGTCCTTCACATCCTTGGCCTTCTCACCGAAGATCGCCGTCAACAGCTTCTCTTCGGGCGAGAGCTCCGTCTCGCCCTTCGGGGTGATCTTGCCGACCAGGATATCTCCCGGCTTTACGTGAGCTCCGATGCGGACGATGCCGCGCTCGTCGAGATCCACAACACTCTCATCCGACACGTTGGGGATCTCGCGGGTGATTTCCTCCTGGCCGCGCTTGGTGTCGCGCACGTGCAGCTCGAGCTCCTGGATGTGGATCGACGAGTAGACGTCGTCCTTCACCAGACGCTCGCTGAGGACGATAGCGTCCTCGAAGTTGTGCCCGTACCAGGGCATGAACGCCACCAGCACATTGCTTCCGAGAGCCAGCTCGCCGCCTTCGGTGGCCGCGCCGTCGGCGATGATCTCGCCCGCTCCGACCTGCTGGCCCAGTTGCACCAGGGGCCGCTGGTTGATGGCGGTGTCCTGGTTGGTGCGCCAGAACTTCTTGACCCGGTATCGGTCGTGCTGATGCAAACGGGCCAGAGGGGTCTCTCCTACCG
>JACCRS010000219.1 GCA_013813435.1 Gemmatimonadales bacterium | reverse complement strand
GAGTAGAGGGCACCGCCGGGAGCACCGCCAAGCCCGTTAACCGAGGAGGTATTGACTATGGATCCTCCCCGTGGATCCTGAGCCAGCAACTGTCGGATCTCGAGCTTCATGCAAAGCCACACGCTCTTCAGGTTGGCACTCACGGCCGCATCGAACTGCTCTTCGCTGAAGTCTGCGGTCAGCGCGAACGCGCCATCCTCGGTGGCGGCGTTGTTGAACGCGGCGTCGAGCCTGCCGTAGGTGGCAACGGTGTGGGCGACCAGCCTTTCGACGTCGGTTGCCAGGGAGACGTCGGCCTGGACATAGTGCACATCTCCCCCCGCACCCCGAGCCGCTGCCGCTACCTCCTGGCCCAGCTGCGCTCGGCGCCCCGCAAAGACCACCCTCGCACCGGCATCGACAAACGCCTGCACCGCGGCCCGGCCAATTCCCGAGCTACCGCCGGTGATGAGCACCACCTTTCCCCCTAGAGACGAGCTATGCGGCGTCACGGGAAGTATCCGGAGTGGATGTGATTAAGTGATGGGTTGACACGTGTAGCCCCGGGGGGTATATTGTCGGTCGCGAGAACTCTTTGCAACGAGATGACGTCATCGGGACGTTCATTCCATCGCGACCGTGGCCCTAAGCGGCACGGAGAACCCCACATAAGTCAACACGCCTCGTGCAGTTTCGAGGTAAAAGGTCTTCCAGCCGCCTGACCGTGACGGTCGGCCTGCTTGTCTCCGGCCCTGCCGTAAGACAAAGCGCGCTCATGTTGTACCGGCGCTGTGACGATCCTCCTGATAGCCAAAGCGCCTAATGGAGAAGCCAGCTAATGAACGAATTGCCGAAGTCGTCGACCCCGATGACCCGCCGACAGGGAGCGCTGGGCAGCCTCTTCCTACTGCTCATCATCGGCACCGCATGCGGTAGCGGCGACACCGGACTTGCCACCGAAGCAGCGGTTCCAGTCGACTCCGCCGCTGCGGCTCCGATCGACACAGTTGCCACTCCCAGCGACACCGTTGCCGCTCCCGCGGACACCACTATCGCTTCTCCCAGTGATACGAGCGTCACTCCCGACTCGACGGTTCCGCCACCGACTGATTCGACCGCGTCCGGTGGCACCATAGTACCAGATATCTCCGCGCTTCCAGGCATCACCTTCGGCTCGTTCAATATGCCGGCCTCTTACCTCACCAGTGTACATACCGGTTCCATGCTGGGAGGTCCTCTGAGCCCAAGCAACATCGTGTCGGTGCTGACAGCGACGCGCAGCAAGGGTGGACGCCTGGTGATAAAGCTGTGCAAGGGAGCTGACAGCTACGTGAAGGACAGCAACGGCAACTTCAGCTTTACCAAGTGGAAAGCGCTCATCGACCAGTATCGGAGCGTCAATCTGGGTCCGTTCATCGCCGATGGAACTATCCTGGGCCATTTCCTGATCGACGAGCCCCACCGCACGGCAAAGTGGGGGAAGGTCATTCCTCAAGCCACTGTCGAAGCGATGGCAGCCTACAGCAAGCAGATCTGGCCAGGGATGCCTGCCCTGGTTCGGGTGGTGCCGACCTGGCTGGAAGCCGCCCCGGTCCGCTACACCCATCTGGACGCCGGCTGGTTCCAGTACCACACGAACAAAGGCAACGTTACCACCTTGGTCACAGCCGAGGTTGCAGCGGCCAAGCGGCTGGGTCTTGGGCTCCTGGTAGGCATGAACGTGATGGACGGCGGGAACGGCTCGAGCAAGATTCCCGGTGTGACGAGCGGCCAATACGCCATGAGCGCTACCGAGATCGGAACGTACGGCAATGTGCTGCTCAATCAAAGCTACGCCTGCGCCTTTTACAATTGGCAGCACAACACCAGCTACTACGGTCGTACCGACATCAAAGCCGCCATGGCCAATCTCTCGCTCAAAGCCAAGAGCCATCTCAAGACGTCCTGCCGGCAATAGCGCACAAATTCCCCCGCCTGCAAGGCGGGGGCTGCTCGCCCCTCTACTCTGTCGATCACTGCATCGTGAAGCAGCCCCGCGGGCTAAGGCGTGCCTGAGCGATCGCTCAGGCGGGTATATATGGTCGATGCGCTGCGTGTAGGGTCACGTACCAACTCGAAGCGGGTCAGGCTGTCCTGCCACACCATTCGCTCGGGCTGGTTGCCATCCCGGCGCCCCTCGTGCTCGGGAGGCCCCAGAAGCTGGCGGTACTCAGTCTGCATTGCCTGGAAGTCGGTGCCCTGGGGGTAGTCGAACATGATCGACGAGACGACCCCCGCCGGAGTGCGGTGGACTCGCACGGCTTGAGCTCTCTCGAACGTCTCAGCCGGAAGAGCCACCACGGTATCGCCCGGCTCTGCGCCTGCCACTTCCTCCGCAGTCCACAGCTGTCCCAGCTGGATGGTGCTCAGCTCGGTATTGAAGTGCCGGAAGATTGGACGAGTGGCGTTGGGCTGATCCGCATCGGGCCTGCAGCCGGGCAGGACAGCAAGCACGATAAACATGGCTCCCACCGCCTCGCGCACGTCCATCAGGAAACTCGCCTTCAGCGCGCTCACCCGTTTTCACTCTGGGATATAGCTTGCGGCAGCGCTCGCGCGCCGATCGGACTGGAATTCGCGGAGCTCGGTTTGGCCAGCACCGCAAGCATGGCTCCATGACAGTCGGGACACATTCCGTGCGAAATAGCCGGCATAGCCGGTGCGGCAAAAAGATTAAGCTCAGCAACCGCCTGCTCGATCTCGAGCCAGCTGTCTGGGTTGGCAGGGACGCGCTTGCACCAGCCACACATCTGCAGTACGGTTCCGCTGCGCGGACTTGTCTGGTCCAGCAGCGACACTGCGAGCCGGGGTTGGACGGCGATCGAGCTCACTTCAAACAGGATTTCTCCGGCTTCAGCAACCTCGGTGATCTGCATCTGCAGCAGCCGCCGCTCCCCTGGAGAATCACATCGGAAGACGAAATCAACTGGTCCGGAACCTCCCCGTACCCGGTTCACCAGTTCCTGATAGATCTGCGCCGTGGCGGGATCGGAGATGAGGTCCCACAGCCGCCGGCCCAGAATGCCAGGGGCGAGCAGGTGCTCGGCGGAGTTCGCCTGAGCGGAGATGGACCAGCCTTCATTGACCGCCGTGATCTGGTCTCTGGCATCGATGCGATAGGCTACGATGACCATCTGGTAAGGACCTCCGGACGAGCAGCTGGGTAACCGGCGGAAGGGTCCGCGAACCGCGGGCGGGAGCGAGCCCGCAGCGGAATCTAAATAGTCAACGGGTGCTATGGCTCGACTGGCCGCTGCGCTTCCAGCCGCCGGGCAAGATCGGCGGGCTTGGTACCGAGCAGCTCACCAGTGGGACTGACGTAGATCTCCGCTCCGCCCTTTCCGACACCGGTTGCGCCAGGATATGCCAGAATCCAGGCTCGCGGCTGGGAAGGCAACTCGGGAACACCGGTGAAGGCAAACCGGGCCGAAAGCGGGCCTAACGTAGTCGGGTCAGGGCCAACCAGCCTTCCAGCGGTGAAGCGCGCGCCGGCGTAGGACGCGCCGGCCAGGGCGGCGGCAATGACGAGGAGCAGGAAGAGGGCACGCATGAGGTCTCCTGAAGTAACGTTGCCACACGAGAGGGCAGACGAACTGGTGCCGGCCCGGCCGGCGCCTCAAGCCGCGACGCGTTTCAGCACTCTACGGATCTCGTCGCGAACCCGATGGTCGTTCATCATGAATGTGTGCCGTACCGGTAACACGATCGGCGCGTCGTGGCTGCACACCAGGGTTTCGCTCAGTGCGACGATACCGTCATTGGGCTCGCCGGTGAATGGGCTACCCCGCCCCACCCATCCCCTGTTACCCGCGATGATCGTGTACGGGACGGAGAGCGGTGGCAATTGATCGAAGAAGCTCGTCCGGGCAAGCACCTGCCCGCACTCCCCATTTACCAGACGATAGGGCCAGAGTGGCCCGTATCGCAGCGCCAGTTTCGGAGGACGATGGGGCGTGCCCATCATGATCAGGTGCGCGGGTAACGAACCACCAGACATGTCGGACAGAGCTGCCCGCACCAGGAGCCCGCCGAGCGAGTGCCCGATTACGGCATAGGGCTTTCCCTCGGCGCCTAATTTAGTGAGGTGGCCCCGAATCCGGTGGACGATTCCCTGGAAGGATTCGGTAGAGGCCAGGTAACCGGCCGAGCGGGGCTCGTAACCCGAGCGCTGGAGGTCGCGGCCCAGGCGGTAAAGTGAGAGAGGTGACCGACCCATACCATGTACCAGCAGGACACGCACCGGCTCCTTGGAGGCCACAATCACGACTCGCGGGCCGCCGAGCGCCGGGCCTCAGCCAGGTATGCCGGCTCCAGCTGCATCAGGCTGGCCATCTTCCGCACCAGGTGGGTCTCGTGATCGCTGAGCCGGCCATCCGCCAGTATCACACCCCACATAACCTCGGCGAGCTCCATTTTCTGCCCCAGATCATACTCGGCTGCCACGAGGCGAGTGAACTGAAAATGGTCCAGCGACTGCGCCCGCTCATCCTCCGCCAGGCGTAAAAGCTCAGCAACAGATGCGTCATCCAGCCCGAACCGTCTCTGCATCGTGCCCTCGATGTGACGCCGCTCTTCGGCGCTGAACTCGTCATCGGCGTGAGCCAGCTCGATCAGCAGGGCGCAGGCAGCCAGCTGCACCCGACTGTGCTCGCCAGGGCGTTCCCCGGTGGAGGACGCCTTCTTCGCGCCGAGAAGGCGGTCGCTCACAAACCGGCGAATGGCCTCAAGCACATCGATCCTCGTGATCTACGGTTACTTCCGACGCATGCAGCTCGATCTCCGGCTGGTCCGGAGACATTCTGATCATGCGTTCGAAGCTCATGCCCAGCTTCTCGAGGACCCGGATTGATCCCGCATTGTCCCGGTCCGTGATCGCTACGATCCGCTTGAGGCCCAGTACTTCTCTTCCATGCTGCAACACGGCGGAGGCAGACTCCCGAGCGTAGCCACAGGACCTGAAGCGGGGCAGGAAAGCGAAGCCGAGGTCGGCGTCTTCCAGAGGCTCGCGCTTGAGCAATCCGCAGATTCCAATCGATAATTTGGGCGACTGCAACTCGACCAGCCACAGGCCAAACCCATAGCGGTCGTAGCTGGCCTTGGGGCCGCTCAGAATGTACCGGCACGCGTCGTCGATCGTTCTCACCCCCTTGTCGCCGACGAATCGGACGAAATCGGGATCATTCAGGAGCTCGAGAATGAATTCCCCATCGTCGAGCGTTATGAGGCGCAGCTTCAGCCGTTTGGTTTCTAGAACGCTCACGTCGCCTCGGGGTGCGAAAAGTCCCGCTGGGATGATGCTGACAAGTTCCAGAACGGGTCAGTGAGGCCGAGTCTGTTGAACACTTCCTGCGCTTCCGCCGGGGTCCGCCGGCGCCACCGCGGGTCCAGTCGATCTGAATACCACGCCTCTGCCAAATCCCAGGCGCTCGAAAGCGACACGATCGCACCGACGCGACGGGTTCGAGCGGCACACCAACGAACCACGTCCTCTTCCGACCGGAAGAGAAGGATGGTGGATCAGGTGAATCCTATATCGTGCCACCACGAGGCGGCCGGTACTGCAAAGTGCACCACTCCCGTCTCACCCGACAGCCCATGTCCCGTGGTGCGAACCGGGAGCGGATCACCACAGTCGGAACAACTCGTCGTGATTTCCGCGGGTAGGCCGAGCATCGCCGAGATGCCCAGCGCATCCCAGGCACAGTTGGCCCACCACTCGCGCCCCTCCGCGCGAACGCGGAACGAGGTCGGGATGGCCGAAAATGGCATGGCCATCCAGAGCCGCCTCGTGGTGGGATGCAGCACCAGAACGTGCGCCGCCGCCAGCCGCTCGAGGCTGGCAGCAATCGCAGCCACGGACGCGCCCGTCTCGTCGCTGGTGTGCTGAACCGACGGGGCCTCACCCGTCAGTACGAAATGCCGGTAAACCGATAACCGGACCTGATTGTCGAGAGCCGGCGGTTCCATGTACGCTTAATCTAGGAGGGGCCACTGTGTCACTTGCTTCTGGCCGGGAAGGTCTCTCAAGTTACTTGCGCAGCGCACCACGAGAAGGCCGTGACCGTCGGGCGCTGCGAACTCACCTCATGCTGGCGAGGCCGTCATGCTGACCGTACTCCGTACTTCTGCCCTGCTCATGTTACTCACCATCTCCTGTAGCAGCGGGAGTTCACCGGATGCGGCGCCGGAGCCCGAAGCTGGTGATCAGGCCCGGGCGCGGATCGAGAACCGGGCTTCGCTCGACATGGACATCTACCTCGTGCGGAGCGACGGCGGGAGCGTCCGTGTGGGGTTTGTGGGAGGAGGCGAAACCGCAACCTTTGCCCTCCCGGCCACCCTAACCGCCGGAGCCACGTCCATCACCTTCGAAGCTCGGCCGGTTCGTCGCTCGGGGCAGGCGGTTACCAGCGAGCCGTTTGGGATAGTAAGAGGGGAGGAGATCACCTGGTCGATACCGCCACAGTAGCGGGAGGCCAGGAGATGGCAGACGGAAGCTGGAGTAGATGCCTCTACGCACAACAAGGCAGGAGAGAAGAGGGGACTTGTCTAAAGTGCCCGGGGCGGGACTCGAACCCGCATGGGATTACTCCCAAGGGATTTTAAGTCCCTTGCGTCTACCGATTTCGCCACCCGGGCGCGGGGTTAGAATATACCGTTTCACTGGGCAACCGTCTCCCGCCGCACCCCCCGCGAGGCGCACGTGCTCCAGATAACCGGCATCCTTCCGTAACGCAGCTGAAAATCGCTCCCGATCTCGGCCACGGTTCTCGCCTCCCGCTCGGGGGGGGCGAGAAGCACCACCGCCCCACCCCAGCCGGCGCCTGTGAGTCTGGCGCCGTACGCCCCGTGCTCCACTGCGGAGGCCACGATGAAATCCGCCTCGGGAATGGTGGACTGGTAATGCAGCCGAAGAGACTCATGCCCTTCTACCAGTAACCGCCCCAGGGTCGTAAGATCACCAGCCGCCAATGCGCCGGCGGCCCTCCGGGTCCGAGCGGTTTCGGTAACGACGTGCCGAACCCGGGGCACCAGCGGTGGAGGTAAACGACGCTCGACCTCAGGCAGATCTGCGGTAGAGAGCTGCGCCAGGTAATTCAGCCCGGGGCGCCATTCCCTACAGTACGCGAGCGCCTCCTCGCATTCGCGACGGCGGTCGTTGAGAGCGCCGCCGGTGAGGCGGTGGGATATTCCCGTCTCGATGATCCAGAGCCGTCCTGGTAGCGGCACCGGCTGCAGCGTACCGGAAGCGGTCTCGAACAGGAGCGCCGAGCCGCGCTCGCCGTGGGCTGCAATGGTCTGGTCCATGCGGCCGCAGCGAACCCCGACCTGATGGTACTCGGCACGGAACGCAATCTCCGCCAGCGCAGCCGGGGAGAGCCGCTTACCGGCCATCAGGCTCAGCGCCTTGGCGGCGGCTACGGTGAGCGCGGCCGACGAGGAGAGCCCGGCGCCGATCGGCAGGTTAGTTGTAACCGCGATCTCGGCACCGGCCGGCGCGGCGCGGAGCACCCGAAGCTCTCGCACCACACCAACGAGGTAGTCGGTCCACGCCTGACGCATCGGGGCTTCGATGTCGATCTCGTGAACCTCCTGCTCCACGGCCGACACAAACGCCCACCGGCCTGCTGCGCGGGCCGCAATTGCGGTGCGACGTTCGAGAGCCACCGGCAGGACCGGGCCGCCGTTATAATCGGTGTGCTCCCCGATAAGATTGACGCGCCCTGGCGCCGACGCTACGACCACGGGCCGGGTAGCAAAGCTCGTAGCAAATAGCGAAGTTGCGAGCCTTGCCGGCGACAGCTGAGTCACGCTGAACGGCTTCTCTCGGGAGGAAACTTGGAGCATTGCGTGCGGCGCCTTGGAATCGCTGCCTGCCTGATCATACCGTCGCGCGTATCGGCGCAGCTCGCCCCGGTTGGCGTGCCCGGCGGCACGATCCGAGTGGAGCTGGGAGGTTCATTGGAATCATTCGACCGGCGCTTTCGCAACGGCCAGCGGGAAAGCTATGCCGCTGATCTGTCGAGCCCGGGCCTGGGCAGCGACCGGATTCCGATCCTGCTGGACGCCGAAGCCCGAATCGGCCGGATTATAGGTAACGCCGGCTATCGACTCAATCTAGGCACATTGACGGCCGATGCGCTGGCAGACGTCGGTAACGGCTTCCTCGGCCTTGGGCTCGGTCTCACCGACCAGATCACTATCTTCGGCCGCATTCCCCTGGTGCGCACCCGGGTACAATCGACCCTCGACCTGAGCTCTGCAGGTGCCGATGGCGGTCTTAATTCTGGAGAGGCGGGCCATTCCGCTTTCTTTCAGGACTTCGACGCGGCGCTGAGCACCTTGAACGACAAGCTGGTGGCCGGCGACTACGACGGTGCTCCGGCAACTAGAGCCCTGGCTGAGGCCACGCTCGCCCAGGCGACCACTTTGCGAACCGATCTATTCGGGCTTCTGGCCGACCCCGCAACGGCATCGCCCGTGGTACCAACAATCGGAAGCGTATCTGGAGTCACCGTCCTGGGACTTGTGTCAGCGCTTCAAAGCACCCTGGCCTCGAGCCTCGACGTCGCCGGCTTCACCCTGGCTCCCGATCTCCCGGCCGCACCCCTGGGAGAAGACGGGCTGAGGCAACTGCTCACGGGTTCACTTGCTCTCGGGATAGATGATTCACCGGTCACGTACCGCGGCGACGCGGAGGTTGGCGCCGCCCTCACGCTGGTCAACCGTTGGGATCGGGGAGTGCAGCGGGGAGGCTTTCGCACCGCGATCTCCGCTCTGGTTCGCCTGCCGACCGGGCTGCGCTCCCGGAGCAACCGGCTACTCGATATAGGAACGGGAGATGGGCAGACCGACCTCCAGGTGGATCTCGTCACCGACCTCGGCGCCGGATCATTCGGCGCTCGCCTTGCCAGCAGCTATGTGCGCCAGCTGCCCTCCAGTGTTCAGCTGCGGGTAGCTGCACCTGGCCTAGTGGTGGGGCCCGATCGGCTGTCCTTCTTGCGGCGGGATCCTGGCGACATCGTCGCCTTCACAGTTCAGCCCTTCTTTCGGTTGGCCCGCACGCTGGCGCTTCAAGCCGGCCTGCAGCACTGGTCGCGCAAGGCTGACCAGATTTCCTACCGGTCGCCCGCAGATGCATTGCCCGGGGTGGACCCCGGCGTGCTGGCGGAGGAGAGCCGGGCCAATGCAACCGTATTCTCGGGGGGAATCACCTATTCCAACCCGGGTGGATTGACGCCCGGAGGGAGGGGACTGCCGGTTGATGCGACCTGGAGCTACGAGCGAGTGTTACGGGCCGGGGGCGGCCGGGTGCCGAACACCCATCGGGTGAGGGGACAGTTCAGGTTGTACTTCGGGTTGTGGTAGGGCGACATGACACTCGAGATGAGGAGCTTCTAACGCCGAGCAACCGGCTCCTTCCGCAGCAACGCCTGGGCATGCCTTCGGGCGGCGTCGCCCTCCGCGTCTCCCAGCATCCGTGCGATTTCGTTCACCCGATCCTCGCCAAAGAGAACCTGCACTTCGCTGGTGGCCATCCCGCCTCTGGCCTGCTTCGAGGCCACAAGGTGTCCATCGGCCCGGGCCGCGATCTGCGGCAGATGAGTGATGACCAGCACCTGGTGCCGCGCCGCCACCTCAGCCAACGCTGAACCGACCTGCGCACCGGTTTCTCCGCCGATACCCTGGTCTACCTCGTCGAACACCAGCGTAGCAATGGCGTCGTGCTTCACCAGGACCACCTTGAGGGCCAGCATGAGGCGGGACAGCTCGCCTCCGGAAGCGACTTTGGCCAGCGGCTTGGCCTCCAGCCCCAGGTTGAGCTGCACGTTCAGCTGAACCGACTCGTGCCCGTGAGCTCCGGTCTCGGTGAGCGGCATGAGCTGGACGGTGAGCTTCCCTCCGGGCAATCCCAGCTGCGGCAGGAGGCGGTTGACGCCACGCGTGAGCCGCTCAGCCGCCTCCCGCCGCTTTACCGTGAGCTCCGCAGCCGCCGATTGAAGCGCGGTTTCCGCCGCAACCCGCCGGGCGGCGAGGGCTCTCAGGTCGATGTCGGCGGTGTCCAGCAGGTCGAGCTCTCCAGCAGCCTGCTCGCGGGTGGCCAGCACCTGCTCCAGGGCGACGCCGTACTTTCCCGTCAATCGAGACAGCAAGTCGCGGCGGCGCTCGATGAAGGCAAGGCGTTCGGGATCTTCCTGAACCGAGCCGGCGTACTCGGCGGCCAAGCGGGCAAGCTCGGAGAGATTGGCATATCCGGAATCCAGCAGCTCGCGCCAGTCACCCACGCTCGGATCCACCTTCTCCAGGGTGGTCAGGGCCCGCCCGGCAACACCGAGCGCACCCAAGGCGTTCCCCGCCTCACCCTCGAGGGCATCAACCACGCGCTGGGCGTGCTCAACCAAAGCGCCGGCCTGACTCAGGCGCCGGGCTTCGAGCTGGAGGGCTTCGTCTTCGCCGATCCTTACCCTGGCGGTGTCGATCTCCTCCACGACGTGCCGAAGGTAGTCGGCCCGCCGACGGACTTCATCTCGCCGGTCCACCAGGCCGCGCTCTTCTGTTCTGAGAGCCGCAAGACCGGTGTGTGCCCCGGCCACGGCGTCTCGTTCGGGCTCGGCATGGGCAAAGGCGTCGAGGATCTGGCGCTGTGCCTCGGGGTGCAGCAGCGATTGAGTCTCGTGCTGGCCATGAAGATCCACCAGGAGAGCGCCGAGCTCGGTGAGCACCGCAGCAGTCGTGGGGCTTCCGTTTACCCAGGCCCGCGAACGGCCCTCCGCCGTGACCTCGCGCCGAACAACCACGCGCCCATCCTCAACGTCGAGACCCAACTCTTCAATGCAACGGCAGGTTCCCGCTGCGATCCCCTCGAACGCGCCCTCTACCACCGATTTTCCCGCCCCGGGACGTACGCTTCCGCCGGCCGCCCGCTCACCCAGCAGTAGCGAGAGCGCATCGATCAGCATCGACTTCCCGGCCCCGGTCTCGCCGGTGAGCACGTTTAGACCGGGACCCAGCTGCAGCGTCACATCGGCGATGGTGGCGAGATCTCGGACGCGTAGTTCGGTGAGCATTATTTCACTCCAATGCTGCTATCCTGAGCGAGCGAAGCATGACGGAGATTACGGGCCCTACTGGCGCCCGGATAGATCGCCCCAGTGAAGCTTTTGCCGCATGCGGCCGAAAAATCCGTCGCCGCCCAGCCGGATCAGACATACGCGATGGTCGGCGCGGCACACATCCACTGACTCCCCCGGGGCCAGGGTGCTGCCGGTCTGGCCATCGAAGGAGACCAGGAGATCGTCCGACCAGCCGGCGATAGGCTCGATCACGATCCGGAAGGTGGCGGGGACCACGAGGGGACGGACGGCCAGTGTGTGCGCGGCGATAGGAGTGACGATAATCCCCTCTACCCCCGGAACGACGATAGGTCCGCCGGCGCTCAGGCTGTACGCGGTGGAGCCGGTGGGGGTAGCGACGATGATTCCGTCAGCACTGTAGGGCCCTACGTTCTCACCCTGAATGAACACGTTCACCCGGATCACTCGGGCGACGCCGCCCTTATGCACAGCCACGTCGTTCATGGCCATCTGGGTCGAACGGGTCTCGCCTTCGGCGTCACGAATGCCGGCCTGAAGCACCTGACGACGCTCGATGAGAAACTTCCCGGCTACCAGGGCATCGAGCGCGGGATCGATGGATTCTCGCGTAGAGGTGGTGAGAAAGCCGACTCTTCCGAGGTTCACGCCAAGGATCGGAGTCTCCCGGCCAGCGAGCAGCCGAGCTCCCCGAAGCAGGGTGCCATCGCCGCCGAAAGTGATCAGTGCATCGAGATCAACCGAGTCGAAAGTGGGAACGTCCCGGTTCCAGAACGACTCCAGGCGGGGCTCACTGTAGAGCGTGATACCGCGATAGGGAGCGGCGATGGCAACCTGCTCCAGCACCCCCTTGAGATCGCCATAGCGGGGATTCCCGACGACGCCGACCCTCACCGGGCCTCGAGGCTCTCTTCGTGTTGAAGGGCCGCGATTCTGCGGGCGATTCCTTCGGCGGTAAGCCCGAAGCTGTCGAGCTGTTCGGCGCGAGGTGCCTGTTCGATCAGGCGATCGGGTACCCCGAGCGCAACGACGCGCACCTCCGGATGCGTGGTTTGGAGGGTTTCGGCCAGATATGCTCCGAAACCATTTACGATAGTCCCCTCTTCAACGGTGACGAGAATCCGGTGCTGCTGCGCGAGCGCCTCCAGCATGACGGCGTCAGTCGGTTTCATGAAGCGGCAGTTCACCACGGCACACTCGATGCCGTCCTGGGCCAGGATGCCGGCAGCCTCGACAGCCGGCGGCACCATGGTGCCCACGGCAAGGATGGCGACATCCTTTCCCCGCCGCAGCTGCTCCCAGGTACCGTAGGGCACCGGAGGAATTTCGGCCGCCAGGCGGGGCTCAGCTGGTGCCTTGTCTCGCGGGTAGCGGGTACTGAATGGACCGTCATGGGTCAAGGCGGTTCGCAGCAGGCCAATAAGCTCGTTGCCGTCCTTGGGTGCCGTGACAGTCATTCCCGGAACGGCGAGCATGTAGGCGATGTCGTACAAGCCCATGTGAGTCTGGCCATCCTCGCCCACCAGGCCCGCGCGGTCCATGCAGAAGATTACCGGCAGATGCTGCACCGCCACGTCATGAATAACGTTGTCGTATGCCCGCTGGAGGAAGGTGCTGTAGATGGCGCAGACCGGCCGGATCCCCTGGGTGGCCAGACCACCGGCAAAAGTTACCGCATGGCCCTCGGCGATGCCCACGTCGAAGAAACGCTCGGGATATTTTTTTTGAAATACGCCGGTGCCGGTGCCAGAGGGCATGGCCGCGGTGATGGCCACGAGCTCGGGATGCTCGCCCGCCAGCGCGGTGAGCCCCTCGCCGAACAGCTGGGTCCAGGTCGGGGGTCCGCTCGATTTCTTTCGCGCCTCGCCGGTGACAGGATCGTAGGCCGCCAGGCCGTGCCACTTCTCCTGATTCGACTCGGCAAACGAGAACCCCTTCCCTTTCTGAGTCATGACGTGAACCACGCGCGGACCGCTCATCCCGCGGACGAACTTGAGCGTATCGCAAAGCTTCTGAATGTCGTGCCCATCGATGGGGCCGAAGTAACGGAAGCCCAGCTCCTCGAAGAACATGCCGGGCGAGAAAAGATTCTTGACGCTTTCCTCAACGTTGCGGGCAAAGTCGACCACCCCCTCGCCAAAGACACCACCCAGCTTCAGCGTCAGGCCTTTGATGAGCTCGCGCACCCGGTTGGTTCTCGGATCGGCCACGATCCGTCCCAGCGTCTTACTGATGGCCCCGACGTTGGGCGAGATGGACATGCCGTTGTCGTTCACGATCAGGACAATGTCGCGATCGGAATGGCCGGCGTTGTTCATTCCCTCGTAGGAGAGCCCGCAGGTGAGCGCACCATCACCCACCACTGCCACGACCTTGTACTGCTCGCCCTTGAGGTCGCGCGCGGTGGCCATACCGAGCGCCGCCGACATGGCGGTTCCCGCGTGGCCGGCGCCGAAGTGGTCGTGCTCGCTCTCGCTGCGCTTGAGGAAGCCCGAGATTCCATCTCGCTGTCTCAGCGTGGGGAACGACTCATCCCGGCCGGTGAGAAGCTTCCAGGCATAGGCCTGGTGACCGACGTCCCACACGATCTTGTCGCCCGGGGTATCGAACTCGTAGAGCAGGGCGATGGCCAGCTCGACCACACCCAGGCTGGCACCGATGTGTCCGCCGGTGATCGAGCAGCACTCGATCAGGCGGTCACGGATATCCTGCGCCAGGGTGTCGAGCTGGTCGCGGCGGAGACGCTTGAGGTCATCGGGGGATTTAATCGTCGAGAGCAGGGACGTCATATAGTAGGGGCTGAGGGTGGTGAGCAGCGGGGCAGCGGGGCAGGCTCTGCTGCCCGCCGCCCCGCCGCCCCGCCCTGATCACGAGCTCCTGTTGGCAATATACCCGGCCAGCGCCCCCAATGCCCCCGAGGGTACTCCCGCCCGCTGCAGGTGGGCCACAGCGCTGCGGGCCAGACGTTGAGCCTCGGTGCGGGCCCCTTCAATACCCAGGAGAACCACGTAGGTGGATTTTGCCAGCTGGGCGTCGCGTCCAGCCGGCTTGCCGAGCTCCTCGCTGGTGCCGGTGGCGTCCAGAACGTCGTCCGCTATTTGAAATGCCAGCCCCACGTCTTCACCATAGGCAGTGAGGGCCGCAAGCGGGGCGGGCGCCGCCTCGGCCGCCATGCCACCCACGGTGCAGGCTGCGCGGATCAGCGCGCCGGTCTTGCCGCGATGCACCTCGATCAGCTCCGGCAGCGGGAGCCGGCGGCGCTCGGCCTCGAGATCGAGCCACTGACCCCCTACCATGCCTTCGATTCCGCCGGCCTCGAACAGCTCACCCGCCATCGAAGCCAGGGTACTGGTCGGCAGTGCCAGCTCCGCGGCAGACACTGCCAGCAGCCGGGCCGCAACCGGCACCAGGAGAAAGCCGACCCGAGTGGCGGTAGATACGTCGAAGGCCCGGTGGGTAGTAGGGCGACCCCGGCGAAGGTCGTCGTTGTCCATGCACGGCAGATCGTCGTGCACCAGAGAATAGGTGTGAACCGTTTCGACCGCGGCGGCCACACCAGCGATCGAGGGTGAGCTGCCGCCGAGCGCCCGATACGCCGCCATCAGCAGAGCCGCGCGGACCCGCTTACCGGGAGTTCGCAGGGCGTAGGCCAGGGCCTGGCCCTGCCGTCCTCCGACTTCGCCCTCCAGACGAGCCGCCCAAATGCCCAGAAGCCCGTCGGTCCGATCTCGTGCTTCGCCCAGCAGATCTGCCACGGCCGCCGAGGCGGTCTCAGCCATCGAGGTCGGTCAGCCTGAGGTCGCCGCCAGCCTCCTCGAGAACGGACTGGACCTTGAGCTCAGCGGCAGCCAGCCGCTCGCGGGCGGCGCGCAGCCGCGCCACACCCTCCTCGAATAGAACCAGCGCCGAGTCGAGCTCGATGTCGTCCGCCTCCAGCTTTCGGACGATCTCCTCCAGCCGGGCAAGCTCTTCGGCCAGGGCCGGGGTGGAGCCGGCAGCTTCAGATTTCGGCATCGTCTTCACTCCACGCGGGCGGGCACGTCTCCGTCGGCCACTCGCAATCGGAAGCTCTGGTCCTTAATGAAGTCGGCACGGTGTTTGAGAACCCGGCCCGATTCCGCGATTGGAACGGCGTAGCCACGTCCGAGCACCCTGAGCGGACTTAGGGCATCAAGCTGGGCGGCGAGCCGGTCGGTCAGACCGCGACCACCGTCCAGAACCCTCTCGACCCCGGCGTGGAGCCGGTCGGCGCTTCGACGCAGCCGGGCCGCCGCGAGACGAGTCCGGCCGGTGAGCCCGGAAGCAAGACGAAGCGAGAGATCGTCTACCAGACGCAGTACGTCCCGGCGATCCGCTACCGCCATCTCCGCGGCGGACGATGGCGTGGCAGCCCGCAGATCGGCCACCAGGTCGGTTAGCGAGATATCCACCTCGTGGCCCACGGCGGAGATGGTGGGCACCCGCACGTTCGCCAGCGCGCGGCACACGGCTTCGCTGTTGAACGCGGCCAGATCCACTCGCGCGCCGCCGCCGCGACCCAGGATGCAGAGCTCCAACCCCGGAATGCGATTTACCAGCCTGAGGGCTCGCACCAGCTCCTGAACCGCCCCCTCGCCCTGAACCCGCGCCGGCACGAACAGGATGCGGGCGCAGGGCCACCGCTTCCGGGTGACCGTCACCACGTCCTTGAGCGCAGCTCCATCCGGGCTCGTGATCAAAGCCAGAGTGGAGGCGTAGCTCGGCACCGGCCGTTTCCGGGCCGAATCGAAGAGACCGTCTCTTTGCAGCAGATCTTTTACCCGCTCGAGCTCCTGCTGCTTCTGTCCCACGGCGCTGGTGGGAAGCATGCGGGAGACGACGAGTTGAAAGTCGCCCTTCTCCTCGTACAGCCCCGGCTTGGCCAGCACAAACACTTCGGTACCGTCGGCCGGCGGCTTGCCGGCTCGGGACGCGTTCAGCCGGAACATGCAACACTTCACCTGGCTTCGGCGATCGCGGAGCGTGAAGTACCAGTGTCCGCTCGACCACACCTTGCACTGAACCACTTCCCCCCGCACCCAGATAGGCGGGAACTGGCCATCCAGCAGCGCCTTGACCGCGACGCTCAACTCAGCGACGGACCATACCTGATCCGCGGCAGAGGGGATGTCAAGCGCGAGAGATAAGTTCATAGATCGATCGGGGCTCAGGCAAAAGCTTCACCACGAAGGCACGAAGGACACGAAGAATAGACAGGGTCACCACCGCAATTGCCAATAAGCAAACAACAGAAAATTTACCAAACAAAAGCCACGGCAAAGCCAACGATGAATAACCAGCAATAGGCATGGATCGAGGTTGCCTTCGTGACCTTCGTGTCCTTCGTGCCTTCGTGGTGAAGTAGTTGCAGATCCCAAATCAATCCAGATCTGCTTGTTTCATAGCCTGCAGCGTGTTCTGGAGCAGCATGGCGATAGTCATGGGACCGACGCCGCCGGGCACTGGTGTGATGGCGGAGGCGATCTGGGCTACCGGCTCATACGCTACATCTCCCACCAGGCGATAGCCGCGGGGGCGAGCGGGGTCATCAACGCGATTTATTCCCACGTCGATGACCACGGCGCCCGGGCGGACCATGTCAGCCGTGACGAACTCTGCCTTCCCGATTGCCGCGACCAGTATATCGGCCTGCCGGGTTACGGTGGGCAGATCACGGGTACGCGAGTGGCACACGGTGACCGTCGCATCGCCGCCGGGGCCCTGCTGTATCAGTAGGTTGGCCATAGGTTTGCCGACAATGTTCGAGCGGCCGACTATGACCGCGTGAGCGCCTTTGGTCTCTATACCGGAGCGGATCAACATCTGCTGCACGCCATAAGGCGTCGCCGGGCGAAATGCGCTCTTGTCTCCGGTAACCAGCTTTCCGACGTTCACCGGATGGAAGCCGTCAACATCTTTTCCGGGATCGATCCGGCGCAGGACCTTTTCACTGTCGATGTGCCGGGGCAAAGGGAGTTGGACCAGGATGCCGTGGATGCTCGCATCGGCATTGAGCCGGTCCACCGTGGAAAGGAGCTCTGACTCACTGGTGTCGGCCGGCAGCCGGAGCGTGACGGAGTGCATTCCGGCTTCCTCGCAGGCCTTTCCCTTGGAGCGAACGTACACGGCGCTGGCAGGGTCCTCTCCAACCAGCACGGCGGCAAGACCGGGCTTTCTACCATTGCCGCTCAATCGCGCCACCTCGGAAGCTACTTCCTCCCGGATGGTCTTGCCGATGGCGGCTCCATCGAGAATCCTGGCGCTCATCGCGCGAAGTCCACCGCCCGGGTTTCCCGGATAACTACCACCTTTATCTGCCCGGGATACTGCAGCTCGTTCTCGATCTTCCTGGCAATCGAATCGGAGAGCTGTGCCGCGGCGCCATCGTCGATCCGTTCCGGGGTTACCACCACGCGGATTTCACGCCCGGCCTGGATGACGTTGCTCTTCTCGACGCCCGGGAATGCGTTGGCAATCTCTTCCAACCGGGTAAGCCGCTTGACGTAGCTCTCAAATGCCTCACGCCTGGCGCCCGGACGCGACCCACTGATGGCATCGGCTGCCTGAACCAGTACTGACTCGGTGGATTCGTGGGGCACATCGTCGTGGTGGGCCTGAATGCAGTTGATCACGGCAGCGCTTTCGCCGTACTTCCGGGCCACCTCCACCCCCAGCTCGACGTGGGTCCCCTCAGTGTCGTGGGTCAGCACCTTGCCGACGTCGTGCAGCAGGGCGCCTCGCTTTGCCAGGAGCGGATCGAGGTGCAGCTCGGCGGCCATCATGCCGGCCAGCCACGCTACTTCCTTGGAATGCTCCAGGATGTTCTGGCCGTAGGAGGTGCGGTAACGCATCCGGCCGATGAGCTTGATCATCTCGGGATGCAGGCCGTGAACACCGGTGTCATACGCCGCCTGTTCCCCGAGCTCCACCAGCTGGATGTCCAGCTCGGCGCGCATCTTGAGTACGACCTCTTCGATGCGACCCGGGTGGATGCGTCCGTCCACGATCAGTGCCTCCAGGGAACGCCGCGCGACCTCCCGCCGGATGGGATCGAAACAGGATATGATGACCGTATCGGGAGTGTCGTCGATGATCACGTCCACGCCGGTGGCGGTTTCGAAGGCTCGGATGTTCCGGCCCTCACGGCCGATGATCCGACCCTTCATCTCATCGCTCGGCAGCGCCACTGCTGCAACCGTGCTCTCGGCGGTGTACTCGGCGCCGAGTCGCTGGATGGCCATGGCAATGATCCGCTTGGCATCCCGATCGGCACTGCGGCGGGCCTGTTCCTTGATGTCGCGGATCAGCGCGGCGGCCTGCCCCCGCGCCTCATCTTCTATCCGCTGGAGGATTTCCCGCCGGGCGTCTTCGGCGGTAAGTCCCGCGATCCGCTCCAGCTTCACCCGCTGTTCCTGCGCCAGCCGGTCTGCCTCGCCTTCCCGGCCGCGAAGACTGGATTCGCGTTGGGTCAGTGCCTCCTCTCGGTGCGCCGCGCCCCGCTCGCGGAGGTCGATCTCTTCCAGCTTTCGTTCCTGCGCCCGGCCCCTCTCGTCGGCGCGGCGCTCCAGGCGGTCCCACTCCTCCCGCCGCCGCTGAATCTCCCGGTCCAGATCTTCCCGGAGCTTGAGCGTTTCCATCTTCGCGGTGAGCAACAGCTCGGAGCGGGCCGCCTCGGCTTCGCGCTGCGTCTCCGACCGGATTCGCTCGGCGTCGGCGTGAGCAACGCTGAGCACAGCCGTGGCCCCGCGTCGTTGACTGCGGGTGTATAGCAGGAAGAACAGCAGTGCGCCGGCAAGTGTGGCTGCCGCCCCCGCTAGAAGCGGGAGGATGAGAGACTGAAACATCAGAGTTCTCCCCTCAGGAAGCCGCGCGAGTGCCGCGCTTGGCCGGAGGGAGGAGCCGCGCCAGATCGTCGGCCATGGCGGAGAGCCGTCCGGCGACTTCGCTATCGCCGCGGCGCGCCTGGAACAACTCGTCGGTGATGGAAAGGGCCGCCAGGATAGCCGCCTTGTGAGACTCGACCATCGGCAGGCCGTCCCGGACCCGCTTCAGCGCCGCATCCAGATACGCCGCGACCTCGCGGGTATACTCGGGCGGGAGCTCGGAGCGTACCGTGTACTCCTCCCCGCCGATAAACACCCGAACTGCGTTCTTGGTGGCGCTCACGCTGCGTTACCTCCTCCGTGCTGCTCCAGGAAGGTCAGACGGCCGGCCAGGGTCTTGAGCCGCTCCCTGGCGCCGTCGATCCGCTGCCGTAATGCCTGATTCTCCATTTCGAGCTCGATGACCCGCTGGCGCGACTGGGTCAGCTCCGGACCCGCAAGGACGCCCCCGTTGTCCCGAGCTTCCTGCAGCTCCGCCTCCGCCTTCAGGGTTCGCCGGCGCCACCCGGCCAACTCCTCGGCCAGATGGTGCAGCAACTGATCGAGGTCGGCCATGGCCTTCTCATCGGGACGTTCGTAATGATATGTCACGTTTACTCTCCACCACCCCGGGAGCCCGCGTCGCGTCGCTGGATTCCGAGCTCGGTTGTGAGCGTGGCGAGCATGCGAGCTTCCAGTGCATCTACTTCGGGATCGCGCAGAGTGCGGTCCCGGGCCCGGAAGGTCAGCCGGAACGCCACGCTTCGTCTGCTCGCCGGCAGCTCGGGCCCCCGGTAGTCGCTGGCGACAGCCACCGACTCGAGCAGCTCACCTCCAACGCGCCGGAGCACCTCCTCCACCTCACGTACCGTAGTCTTTTCGGCAAGCAGGAGTGCGAGCACCCGTTCCGACGAGGGCGTCGAGGGGAGTGCCGCGAAGCGCGGCGGGCGTCGTACGACCGGATCGAGCTGCAGCTCGTAACCAAAGAGGGGAGCCGCCCAGGGGGGCGCGTCGGCCTTGATTGGTCCGGCCCTCCCCACGGTGCGGCCTTCCTGATCCTTGGCAATCCATTCGGATCCTTCAACCTGCACCGTGCCTTGCGGAATCGCCAGAGCAGTGGCAGCCTCGAAATGACCCTTCAGATCCCACATATCGATCCATTCCTGGCCGCTGCCGGTCCAGTGCGGCGGCGTTCGGTGCCCGGTCAACACCGCCGCAACGTGGCGCTCTTCGCGCGGGCGCCGGCCGGCCGGGGCAGCTATGAAGACGGTCCCGATCTCGAAGAGGCGGACGTCCGAGACATGATGCGCCCAATTCCCCTGTTCTACCAGGCGGACCAGCCCCGGCAGGAGACGGCGGCGCAGGTAGCCATCGGTGCTGGACAGAGGATTCAGCAGGCGGACGCTTTCAGGCCCGTCGGCCGGCGCGGTGGGAAGCGGGGAGACCTCGAACAGACCCTGGCGCGCCAGTCCACGGCGCAGCTCCGTGGCTGCGCGTTCGATCGGCGCATCACGCAGTGCGCCGGTCCGAAACGGCCGGAGGTCAGCGGGAAATTTCTCATAGCCGTGCAGACGCGCGATCTCTTCGATGAGGTCGACTTCCCGATTCAGGTCCGGCCGCCAGCTCGGCACCTCCACGGCAATGCGTCCATCTTCGGGTTTCGAGACCAGGGTGGCCCCAATTGCAACGAGGTAGCTCTCGAGCGACTGCCATGGCAGCTCCACACCGAGCACCTGGGTCACCCGGGAGGGACGCAGAAAGACCCGTGGCGGGTTGGCCGGTCCAGGCCCGACATCCACCGGTGCGCCCACCAGCTCGCCCCCGGCAGTGGCCCCAATGATCTCGATGCATCGCCGCAACGCCTCGACCCCGCCCCAACGATCGATGCCGCGCTCGAAGCGGTAGCTCGCCTCGGTCGACAGGCCCAGGGTTCTGCGGGTGCGCCGGATTCCGCCGGGGGTGAAATAGGCGCACTCGAGGAACAGTTCAGCGGTCTCCGACGTGACCTCGGTGGCAGCGCCGCCCATGACGCCTGCCACGCCGATCGCTCCGCCGTCATCGGCGATCACCGTCATATCGGGGGTGAGCTTGCGATCTACTCCGTCGAGCGTCACTACGGTTTCGCCCGCCCGGCCCTTCCGCGCCACCACGCTGGGTCCGCGCAGCCGAGCGATGTCATACGCATGCATCGGCTGGTTCAGCTCGAGCATGACGTAATTGGTGGCATCCACCACGTTGTTGATCGAGCGCACGCCTGCAGTCTCCAGCCTACGAGCCAGCCAGTCGGGAGATGGGCCGACCCTTATACCACGAATGACGGCGGCGAGTAATCGGGGACAACCCTCGATGTCCTCGATGGCGGCACGAACGCCTCCGACCGGACCACTGTCTCCCACGCGGCGAACCGGAGGCACGTCGATAGTGGGTGAGCCCGGTATGACGGGAAGCCGGAACTGGGCTCCATAGGACGCGGAAAGCTCTCGCGCCACCCCCTTGTGCCCCAGAAGGTCGGGCCGGTTTGGGCCCACGTCGACCTGCAGCCGGTGATCGGCGATCGGTAGAGCTTCGAGGAGCCGGCTGCCGGGCGGCGCATCGGTACCCAGCTCCCAGATCCCATCGCCGTCCTGTCCCAGCCCCAGCTCACGGGCCGAGCAGAGCATGCCCTCGGATGTTTCACCCCGGAGCTTGCGCTTCTCGATTCGAAGGCCGCCGGGCAGCGTTGCACCGACAGGCGCAAAGGGATACTTGCGGCCTGACTCCACGTTGGCGGCTCCGCACACCACGTTCCGCCGCTCCTGCGTTCCGTCATTGACGATGCAGACCCGAAGCCGATCGGCGTTGGGGTGGGGCCGCACCTCCTCCACCAGGCCGATAAGAATGTCAGTCAGATCGGCATGGAGCGGTTCCACGGCATCTACCGGCGCACCGAGCATCGCCAGCCGCTCGGTCACGTCCTTGACGTCGAGCCGGCGGCGAAGGAAATCCTCGAGCCAGCGAAGTGAGACGTTCACCCCTGCCCCGCTGCCCCTTCGCTCCGCTCAGGGCGGGCTCCGCTGCCCCGCCGCCCGCCCGGGACGAACTGCTCCAAAAACCTCATGTCGCCCTCATACAGCAACCGGATATCCGGAACCCCGTACCGCAGCATGGCGATTCGGTGCGGCCCCATGCCGAATGCCCACCCGGTGTACCGCTCTGCGTCTATACCCGAGTGCTCGAAGACCGCGGGGTGCACCATGCCGCAACCGAGTATCTCCATCCAGCCGGTTCCTTTACACGCCGGGCATCCGCTGCCGTGGCAGAGCTGGCACTCGACGTCCATCTCGGCCGATGGCTCGGTGAATGGAAAGAACGAGGGCCGGAAGCGAACCTTCGTGCTGGATGAGAAGAACCGGTGCGCGAAGTGGATCAGCGTGGCCTTGAGGTCGACGAATGAAATTCCCTCGTCGACCGCCAGCCCCTCGATCTGCGAGAAGGCGGGCGCGTGCGACGCGTCGAATGGGTCGTTGCGGTACACCAGCCCCGGGATGATCACCCGCACCGGGGGCGCCGACTCCAGCATGGCGCGGATTTGAACCGGAGACGTGTGAGTCCGCAGCAGGAGCCGTCCGCCCTGCTCGCCGGCCACCGGCGGCGCATCGACGTACAGCGTGTCGTGCATGTCCATGGCCGGGTGGTCTTCCGGGAAGTTGAGAGCGGTAAAGTTGTACCAGTCGGTTTCGACTTCCGGTCCTACTGCCACGGTGAAGCCGATGCCCCGGAAAATCTCAACGATCTCGTCTACTACCCGGGTGACCGGATGCTCGGAGCCTACCCAGCGGCGACGAGCCGGCATGGTGAGATCGACGCCTGCAGCCTCCTGCCGCTGGCGGTCGGTGTCGAGCGATTCACGGCGGGCGGCGAATGCCGCCTCGAAGCTGGCCTTCAGGCCGTTGACCGCGGCGCCATATCCCTTCCGCTGGTCCATCGGGAGGGACGCGACCGACTTCAGCGCCTCGGTGAGTGCCCCGTTCTTCCGGCCGAGCACCGCGATAAGCTCGGAGGCAAGCGCGTCCACCTCGAGGCTCGGGATAGCATCGAGTCGGGGCAGCAGCGCATCGAGTTCAGGGTAGCCGGTTGGATTTGCCATCGGACTCGTGGTGGTGGGCTCAGAAACCGAGAATGGGGCCGCCCGCCGGGTGCGAACGGCCCCATTGGCCACCGGGCGTCAGACTGTACACCCTACGTTTCTTGGCGATCGGCGCTCTTGGCCATCTCGGCGATCTTGGCGAAGGCGTCGATGTCGTGGACCGCCAGGTCGGCCAGCACCTTCCGGTTGATGTCCACACCTGCCTTACGCAGTCCGGCCATGAGGCGACTATAGCTCATGCCCTGGGTCCGCGCGGCCGCATTAATGCGGGTGATCCAGAGGGCGCGGAACTCGCCCTTTTTCTTGCGACGGTCGCGATAGGCGTAGCGCATGGCCCGCTCGGCCGTCTCCTTGGCCGCCTTGTAGAGCTTGCTCCGGCCGCCACGAGCCCCCTTGGCAGCCTCCATGATCTTCTTCTTCCGGGCGTGGTGGGCAACGCCATTCTTGACGCGGGGCATAAAAAATCCTTACGCCTGAAGGAGACGGCTGACGCGAGGGAAGTCCGCCGAGCTGACCAGATCCGGTTTCTTAAGCCGATTCTTTCGCTTGCGGGTCTTCTTGGTCAGGATATGGCTGTGGTTGGCGTGCCAGCGCTTGAGCTTCCCGGTGCCCGTTTTCTTGAAGCGCTTCATGGCGGCACGCTTGGTCTTCATTTTCGGCATCTCGAATGTCCTTTGATGTCGGCGGGCACGCGGTGCGCCCCTACACTGCTACCGCCTTTGGTCTACCGCCTCTTTGCTTACCGCCTTACCGCCGTACCGCCTTACTTCGGCGCAATCACCATCGTCATGTTGCGACCTTCCAGCTTGGCATCGGACTCGATCTTGCCTACGTCCGCCAGGATCGCTGCCACGCGATCCAGCACCGCCTTGCCCAGCTCCAGATGGGCCATTTGCCGGCCGCGAAACATCATGGTGACTTTTACCTTGTTTCCCTCTCCCAGAAACTCTCGCGCATGCCGGGTCTTGAAATCGAAATCATGGTCGTCAATGCCGGGCCGATACTTCACTTCCTTGAGCTGAATGATGTGCTGCTTCTTCTTGGCCGCACG
>JACCRS010000211.1 GCA_013813435.1 Gemmatimonadales bacterium | reverse complement strand
AAATGTCCAAATTGATTAGTAGCACCACGACGAGCAGGAACTCCTGGCCCGTAACCCAGTACAATCCGATGAGCCCCAGCGCGAAAGTCAAATGGAAGTAAAAGCCGCCGAGGTCGGTACGGACCCGGGCCCAACGTCCCAGCCGATAACTGTCCGTAACATCGGTGAAGAAAGCAGGGTAGATCAGGTAGAATCCTGCTCCCATTCCCCGCACCCTTCCACCACCGTATCGGAGCGCCGAGGCGTGGCCGAACTCATGGAACATGCCTGCCACCACCATTACTGACATAGCACTCCAGTCGCTCCGAGGAACAGCTGTGCTCCGCTGGGAGTACATGCCTGGCGGGACGATCTTCCTGGTCTGGAATCAGAGTCGGGCGGGGTTCGATCCTTCAGGTCACTTCGGCGGGTTTGGGGATTTTCCGGATCTTCTCGACCAGCCTGCTGAGAACATCTTCCTCCTGAAGATGAGCTACTGGTTGTCCGGCTAACCCAGCTGTAGGAGAAGAACGGACAGGGTGGGATTCGAACCCACGATACCCTTGCGGGTATACCGGTTTTCGAGACCGACGCCTTCAGCCACTCGGCCACCTGTCCTGACGGCGGGAAAGATAAGGTGGGAACGGTAAACAGTGAACGGGAAGTTTCGGTGCCGGCCGCTGGCTGGTGAGCTACCAGCGGCCGAACGCTGTCGCGTTCTGACGGCTTGGAACGACGAGGCGGCGAAAATTGCCATCAGACTAAAGAGCACCATCAACGCGAGAATTCCTGGGAGCCCGCCGTGGTAAGTTCATGATGATGACCCGGGGTGTCTCGGCGGCAGCAGGAGAGGCCGATGGAGCCCGGCGGACGGAAGCGACCTCGGTGCTAATCCTTGAGGACGAAAGTAACCTTCAGCAGTACCCGATACTCTGTGATCTTCCCCTTCTCGATCACCACTTTCTGACTCTTGATCCACGCTCCGGTGAGGTTTCGCAGGGTCTTTTCGGCTCGGGCAATTCCGGCCTGGATCGCGTCCTCAAAGCTTTTCTGCGATGACGATTGAATTTCAGTGATCTTGGCGACGGCCATATGGCGCTCCTAGCCAGAGGGATGCGACGGAGGGTCGTGGAGGGCAGCTGGTGAGCAAACTACTCCGAACCTGACCGAGCGAAAGGGGCTACGAGACTCAAGGCGGGGGCGACCGTTAGAGCTGGGTCATTACCGCCGGCTTCGCGCGCTGTCCGACCCGCTCGCCAATATCGGTAAGAGAGGTTGCGGGGTTCGTTCCGGCGGCGCTGCCGCAGGCTTGGATCCCACCGCGGGAAACCGTCCCGACACGGTCCAGCACGTTGTCGGCGAGCGGAAAGAGCAGGCCTCGGGATTTTCTGAAGCCGCCGGGGATTGGGTGCTGGCAGCGCAACTGCAGAGGAATGCGACGACGACCGCGCCGATCCCCGCAAGAATAGACTTGTCAGGCATGTAGAGCCCCACTTACAGCGGAATCCATGACCACGGCGTGAGCAGTAGGGGTTTCCATTGCGCAGGACCTCGCGTTTTTCTTGTCTATAGTTGCCATTCGGCGCCTGGGCAGTTAGGCGTCCGCCCGCGCCAACTCAGTCGATCGGGGGCTTCTGCTTCAGAGACGCTAGGGAATACTCAGTGCACCGAGTTGACCCTCGGGTACGCTGATTCCTTTAGAAATCACGCGCCGGCGTATCTCCCTACTCCATCAGGTCAAACTCATTCGAGATCCGGGCTTCCAAGGGGAGCTCGCGCCCGAGCCCCGGCTCGCCATTGAACCCTGGCGGGGTAGCGTATGCACTCCACACCAGGCGATAGGTACCCGTCACCGCTGTCTGGAACTGAGGCATCACCCGACTTCCGGGCAAGTAGGCCTGAATGTCATACGGATACTCAAAGGTCCTGCCTCGCTCGATGATCTCAGGAGGGCCAAGGCACGCCTGCAGGATGGGCGCGAATGCAGTGACCCACTCTCTACCCTGCTTCTTCTCTAGAATCGGGGGATGGACGGTATTGCAGGTAGGAAGGTAGATCTTGCCCATCGTCGAGTTAGTGTAGCGCAAGCGCATGAAAAACTGCACGTAGCGGCCGTACAGCGTGCCGTCGTCCAGATGGATCGCACCTCGCTCCACGGTATAAACTGATCGATCGGTAAGAATCGGCGGAGCCCGGTCTAAATTGGGACCGCCGTCCTGCGGCAGCCCAGCCGGACTACCACCGGCACATCCCGCTGCGAGACCAGCGAGGAACAGAGTCAGGGATGCGCGGCAGGCGTATACCATATCTCCTCCGGGGTTCCACCAGGCGTTCATCGGGTCCGCTCACAGAAGGGACGTGCGAGCGTGATCTGCCGACACCCGACGGCTAAATTGCGCTTGCTAGGCCGCTCGCTCAGCGAGGTACGCATGCCACAGGATGCGAGCCGCGACTGCCCGCAGAGGTCGCCAGCGCGTGGCGAGCTGCTCGGCCTCTCCGCACGAGGGTACCCAGGCGGAGCCGTTCAGACGCCCCAGAGCCTTGTGAAGTGCCAAGTCACCCGGGGGCCAGATGTCGGGGCGCCGCAGGGCCATCAGCAGGTAGATGCTGGCGGTCCAGGCTCCTATTCCTCGGACCCGCATCAGGTGCTCACGCGCCTCGGCGTCGTCGTAGCGAGCCAGCCGGTCCAATCCCAACTTCCCCTCGAGTACCTGCTCGGCCAGGCCACACGCGTAGCTCGCCTTCTGGCGGGTGAGCCCGAGCCCCCGAAGCCCGGCTGTCCCCAGTGCCAGGATATCCGCTGGCCTGACTTGTTCTACGGCCCTACTGAGACGATGGTAAATCGCCTGCGCCGAGGCGAGCGAGACTTGCTGCTCCAGGATGATGCGGAGCAGGCTGGCAAACCCGGGGCGGCGGGCCCACAGTGGCGGGACACCGTACCGGGTCACCAGCCCGGCCAGCCTGCAGTCGCCTCGCGTCAGAATCTGTACCGCTGAAAGGAGGGAGGCTCCATGGAGGGTGAAAGGCGAAGCAGGCACGGTATCTCGAGATTGCAGGAGAAACGGTAGTCTGGTCGAGCGACCTGCCCGCGCTGTAAGGTGCGTGCGCTTATCAGGCCCCTGCTGGTGCTGAAAGGTAGCGGTCCCACCAGCCCGGGTCGGGGGCGATCTGCTCTACCACATCGAGCAGTGCACTACGCCTGAGCCGGACGAGCTACTAGTTCCTGACTCGCCGTGACTACCTTCTCTGCTGCCCGGGCTGGCCGGTTCGCCATAGTCGAGAAACCGCTACCAAGGAGCCGAGGATGAGCGACACCCCCCCAGTCATCCTCATCGGAATCGATGCAGCCGAAATCGACGTGCTGGACCGGCTGGTGGCGGAAGGCCGCCTGCCCAATCTGGCCCGGCTGCGTCAGCAGGGACGCTGGGGCCGGCTGCAAACCGAGCCGCCGCACTTCCTGAGTCTGGTCTGGTCCACCTTCTTCTCCGGGTTGCGGCTGGGCGAGCACGCGTGGTACTTCGGCAAGATCTGGAACCCCGACCGCCAGCGCCTCCAGCACATTGACCCCGCGTGGCTGCCGGTGCAGCCGTTCTGGCTCTCGCTGGACCCGTCGTACCGCGTCGCGATCCTCGACCTACCGTACGCGACCTCGCTCCAGTCGCGGCCAAACATGACGGTGCTGAACGGGTGGCAGTGCCACGACGACTTTGGGCACAATGCGCTCCCGTCGGGATTGTGGGCGCGGCTCTCGGAGCGATACGGCCAGCCCCGCATGACCCCGGAGGTCTTCGGCCCGCAGAACGCCGCGACGCTCCTGGCCCAGCGTCAGGAGGTGCTAGACGGGAACCGGCAGTTCGCCGAGGTCTGCCGCGACTTTTTGACGCACGATCGGTTTGATCTGTTCCTGGCGGTGTTCGGCCTGGTGCATCGCGGGTCGCACTACCTGTGGGACCTGTCGCAGATCGACCGCGGGCGCCTGGACGGGGGCACGCGCGCGGTCCTGGAAGGCAGCCTGGACGACTGCTACACCTCTGCCGACGAAGCCCTGGGGAGGGTGCTCGACGCGGTCCCGCCCAATGCGCGAGTGATGGTGTTCGCCCTGCACGGCATGGGGCCCAACGACGGCTGGTACGAGTTCCTGCCTCGCATTCTCGAGCGTATCCACGGCGGCGGTGGCGGCGCGCCGGCAAGACCCGGCATGCTGTTCCGGCTCAGGCAGGCGCTGCCGTGGACGCTGGTGCGCCAGGTGACCCGCCGTATCCCCACCGCCTGGAACCACGCACTGGTCCCGCTGTGGTCCCGTCGCATGCACGACTGGCCCAAAACGAGGTACTTCGTCCTGCCCATGGACTACAACGGCTACATACGCCTCAACCTCAAGGGACGGGAGAAACACGGCTGCGTGGACCCCGGCGACGCGGATCGGGTGATCGCCGAGGTAGACGCGGCGCTCCGAAGCTTTCGCGATATCGAAACCGGCAAACCCGTCATCCGGGGCACGATCAAGGTGGATGAGCTGGTCTCCCCAACGGCGCCGCGCCGCCGTTTCCTGCCCGACCTGGTGGTGCTGTGGGACCCGCCGCACCCGGTGTGGCAGTCCAGCGGACTGATATCCGACCAGTTCGGCGAGATCCGCTGGCCCAAAGGCCGGAAGTTGGCCTCGGGCCGCTCGGGGAACCACACGCCCCACGGCTGGTTCGTGGCGAAAGGCCCGGGGATTCAGCCGGGACCAAGCGCCCGGACGTACGACACCGCGGACCTCATGCCTACCGTCTTCCAGTGGCTCGGCGCACCGCAACCGTCCCACTTCGCCGGCCGTCCGATCACCGAGCTCCTGAGCGACTCGAAACGCCCGCTTGCTGCTCCGCGATGACTTCGCGGTAGACATCCTCGACCCGGGCGGCGACCTGGGTCCAGGAGAAGTCCCGGCGCGCTTGTTCCCGGGCGGTGTCCCCCAGCTTCCGGGCCAGTTCACGGTCGGTGAGCAACCGTTCCATCGCGTCAGCCATCGCAGCCGTGTCACCGTTAGGCACCCGCAGGCCGGTCACTTCATGCCGCACCGGGCCGCCCGAGCCCTCGAAGGTGGCGATCGGCATGCCGGCGGCCATGTAGTTGAGCAGCTTCTGGGGAATGCCGTCGCACTGGACCCGAGGGTTGACGGCGACGGCGGCGGCCGCCAGCAGGGCCGGCTGTTGGGGAAACGACGCCTGGCACAGGTCGACGGCATCCCGCACGCCGAGCTGCTGCGCCAGTGCCTCGAAGGGTGCGAACGACGAGTCGGTTACGATCATGAGACGTACGTCGGGCCTGCGCCCGCGCAGCCTCGCGAACGCCTTGAGCAGCAGGTCCACGCCCTGATAGGGGGCGAGATTGCCGGTGAAGATTACCCTGCGTCCATCCGGCGTGATCCCGCGCTCGACCGGGAAGCGCTCACACTCTACGCCGTTCGGAATCAGGTGGAGGCACTCAGGGGCGGCGGCGCCCAGTGCCACGAGAGCGCTGCGAATCCTCTCGCTGACGGCGATGATGCGGTTCGCCCGCCGGGGCAGGTGGCGGTCCAGGTGAGGCGCGACTGCCTGGATGAGCCAGCGTGGCAGGCCGAGCCGATAGGTGGGGAGCTCGCCGGCCAGCAGGGTATGGGCGTCGTAGACGATTGGCGTCCCCCGCAGTCCATGTGCCGCAACGAGGAGACCCTCGTAGTGGTGCGCATGCACCACGTCGAAGCGGTGCTCGTGGTGCAGGCGGCGGAGCAGCCGCGCCAGCATCAGGTCGAGCTGGAAGAGCTTTCGCACCGTCGGTCCAGGAGCGGTACGTCGATAGGCGGGAACGTCACGGATGCGATGGACCTGGAACGGATAATTGGGGAGGGCTTCGCCCAGGTGATAGGTCACGACGTGCACCGAGTGTCCCCGAAGCGCGACGGCTTCGGCGATGCACTGGATTCGGATCGGCGTCCCGCGGGGCCAGGGGAACGGGCATGCGGCCACCATGGCGACGCGAAGCTGGGTCATGGAGCGCGTCGGCTCGCCATGCGCCAGTTCAGGCGCGCGATCAGGTCGAGAGCGCGCTGCGCCGCGCGCTCCAGCGCAGAGCGGTGCATCGCCTTGTTGAAGGGAAACGGCCCACCTATGAGGATGTCGAGGTCCGGGCGCCGCCGGCTCTCTCGCATCGCCAGGCGCACGCGCAGAACGTGTGGCAGTGTGCGGACCGTCGATCCCGCCGCCCAGAGCCAATGGCCGATCCAACCTTTCCTGAGCCCGCCGAGAAGCTGCAGCACCTCGAACACCGCCAGTGCCGGCGCGAATCGGAGCAGGGTGCGCGCCTGGTACAGCATCAGGATCGTCAACCAGCGGTTGCGGATGGTATAGCGCACGCGGATGGGAGTGAAGCGTCCCGTCTCGCGGATCGACACTCCGATCGTGCCGGCCCGGTGCAGGCACCTGGCGCTCGGCACAGAAAGGCAGTCGTAGCCCTGGAGGCTGGCCCGCATGCCGAACTCATGGTCCTCGAAATACAAGAACAGGCGTTCGTCGAACCACCGCCGGTCACCGAAGCGAGCACGGTCCACCATCAGGCAGGAGGTAATGGCCGACCCGACCACGCGCACGACGCCATCGAGCCGCGCCACAAAGGCATCCGCAGCGAGCAGCGCGGGCGCGCCCAGGAAGTGCGGGTAGGCGCCGACGTGCTGGACCATGTCGGGGGCGCGCTCGTCGAGCACCGCTGCCATGGCCACAATCGCGTTGCAGTGGCCATCGAGGGCCTCGGTGAGCGCTTCGATGCACCCCGGCAGCGGCTCGACGTCGTTGTCGACCAGCAGCAGCCGGTCGTGCTCGGCCTCCCTGATGGCTCTATTGCGCGCCGCACCGGGCCCGAGATTGGACCCCAGCGGGATCACCCGCACCCGCGGGAAGTTCTCCCGCACGAGCGCCACACCTCGATCCGTCGATCCGCTGTCGATTAGCACAATGTCGTCGACAGCGGAGCCCAGGCGTTCGACCGCCCGGAGGGTTCGCTTAAGATAGGATTCGCCATTGTGGTTCACGACGCCGACAGAGACGCTGCGCGCGATCACGTGTCCTCAGCGTTGACGCGGATATCCGGCGCAATTAGAGATCGGCTGCCACCAGTCCGGTCGCAGCGCGACGGGGATCGTCGGAGGTCTCGACGGCGCGCAGGGTCAGGAGGTGTTTCCCTGTTCGGCCGAATATACGGCGAGGAGGGATACCGACCAATGGGGGGGCCATGATCCTCGATGCGCACAAAGGATTCGGCGGTGAGCCATCGCGCTACGACATCTGCATTGTCGGCGCGGGTGCGGCCGGGATCAGTCTCGCGCTGCAGTTCGACGGGACTCCGCTGCGTGTCTGCCTGCTGGAAGCGGGGGGGTCCGCCTATGAGCCGGCGACCCAGCGCCTGTTCGAAGGGGAGGTGGTCGCGGGGCGGTATCCGGCCCTGCGGGATACCCGGCTGGGCGCCTTCGGCGGCTCTACCAACGTCTGGGCGGGCTGGTGTCGTCCTCTGGAGCCGCTCGATTTCGAGCCACGAGAGTGGTGCAGTGCCGGCGGCTGGCCATTCGGCTTCGACGAGCTCCGTCCCTATTATGCGCGGGCCCACGACATGTGCGGGCTCGCCGCCTTTGAGTACGACCCCGAGCACTGGGCCGGTGTGCTCGGACCCCACAAGCTACTCACCGGAGACGCGACGTTCACCAATAACACATTTCATGTCCAGGCCCAGAACTTCGGCCATCGCTATCACCAGCGAGTCGAGCGGTCGAGAAACATCGACCTGGTGCTGCACGCTCCGATCACGGGTATCCGCTTGGAGCGTGGGGCCTGCACGGCAGTTCGGATCCGCACACTCGAAGGTTACGAGTGCGCAATCGGCGCGGACTATATCGTGCTCGCCGCCGGAGGGATCGAGAATGCCCGGCTCCTCCTGCTCTCCGCGGAGTCGCCCGCCGGGGCCCCCGGAAACGCTCACGGACTGGTCGGTCGTTATTTCGCCGACCATGCCTACATCGATCCCGGCTTCCTGGTGTTGCGAGAGCGGGCCTCATTGGATTTCTATCGGCCGTGGCCGGTCGCCTCGAGCCGGGGAGCGAGCTCCGTCCGAGGCGTCCTGTCCCTTCGCCGCGAGGTCAGCGAGCGCGAGCGCCTCATGCATGCGGCCTTCTTCTTCCACCCGCGCTACGAATCGCACCGGCTCTTCGCGAGCGACGAAGTGAGGGCCTTTCTGCGGCTGTGGAACAAGTTCAAGAGGCGGGCGGTGCCGGGCGCGGGCTGGCCGTACGCCCGGCGGGCCGCCAAGGCCCCTCACCGAGTGGTGTTGGCCATGGCGCGCAAGCTTCTGGTGGGGAACGGACCCGCACATCGCTGGCGTCTGCGCGCGATGTTCGAGACGGCATTCCGGTTCGATAATCGCGTCACGCTGAGCGACGAGTTCGACCGGCTTGGCCGGCGCCGAGCACGCCTGGAATGGCAGCTCGGTGAAACCGACATCGAGAACATGCGTCGCGTGACCCGTCTCTTCGACCAGGCGGTCAGGGAGGCCGGCGTTGGCCACCTCGAGCTCGCCTTTCCCGACCAGCCATCAGACTGGCGCCGCGCCACGGAATCGGGCCTGCATCACATGGGAACCACCCGAATGCACGTGGCTGCCCGGCAAGGCGTGGTGGATGAAAACAGTCGGGTCCACGGAACATCGAACCTGTTCGTCACCGGGAGCTCCGTCTTCCCGAGCGGTGGGTACGCGAACCCGACACTCACCATCGTGGCATTGGCCCTCCGGCTGGCCGACCACCTCAAGGGGGTGGCCTCGGGCTGACCCGCTCCCGGCGATGGAGGCGGCCCAGCCGCTAGCGTAATGCGTTAGCGTGGCACCGCGCGTTTGGCCTCGTCTTCGACGTCCGCCTGCCGTGCCGCGAGCAGCGGCCTAAGTTGTCGGCAATGTCAGAACGTACTCCGATCAGATGTTCCGTTCGCCAATATCCGTC
>JACCRS010000206.1 GCA_013813435.1 Gemmatimonadales bacterium | reverse complement strand
GATAAGCATCCCTCAGGCTCCGAGGCCCAGGGTCCGCTCGTGTGGTCGGAGCGCGCCAAGCACGAACGCGATGTGTTCATCGAGCGGAACGCCCAGCTCTTCGGCACCGCGTACCACGTCCTCGCGGCTCACACCGCGGGCAAACGCCTTGTCCTTGAGCTTCTTTTTAACGCTGGAGACCTCCAGGTCCTGGAGACTCCGGGAAGGGCGGACCAGCGCGCAGGCCACCAGGAAACCGGCGAGCTCGTCCACCGCGAAGAGCGCCTTGGCCATCTCGGTATCCCGAGGGATGCCACTGTAGTTGGCGTGGCCCATGATGGCGCGCCCCATGCTTTCCGGCAGGCCACCGGCTGTCAGTATCCTCACTCCTTCAGCGGGGTGACCTTCGGTGGCCGAATGCTCTGGGTTGGGAAACCGCTCGTAGTCGAAGTCATGCAGCAACCCGACCAGCCCCCAGGCCTCCGGATCCTCGCCCGATCGCTCCGCCATGGCACGCATGGCGATCTCCACGGCATACATATGCTTTCTGAGAGCGTCAGACGGGGTGTACTCGTGCATCAATGCCAGGGCGCGATCGCGGGTCCAGGTGGTCATCCCACTCTCCCTTGGAGCCAAGTAAGAAGTAAACAACCGCATTGTCATCCTGAGGGAGTGCAACGACCGAAGGATCTACTGTCACCTCTCACTGCTGTTGCGCCTGGGGATAGCCGGCCGATAGCGCCACCCGGCTGGCGCGCTCCCCATCGAGGCTGATCTCGAAGGCGTACTGCCCGGGCCGGGGCAACGGCACGTCGAACACCAGCACCGCGCCCGCTTCCACATCTACAATGCCGGCCGGGGGCTCGCCGAACTGCACGGTGCCTTCGCCACCCAGCAGCTCGTTTCCGGCGTCATCCACGAATCGGATACGGATCGTGTGGGTGCCGATCTCGGTGCGCCGGCCCCGTACCCGCAATACCAGGTGGGTTCGGGGATACACCGCGGGAAAGTTGGAGAGCCAGACGTGCTGAAACATGCCGAGTACGCTGAGCTTGCCCTGTTGATCGATCAGGGCGTAATCGGCGACGACCGCGAAATCGAGGTGCAGGGCTCAGCTGACTCGTATGGATGTAATGACGTCGTTCTGCTTGATCTTGTTAACCACATCCATCCCTTCGGTGACCTGGCCAAACACGGTGTGCACCTTATCGAGGTGAGGCTGGGGCGCGTGGGTGATGAAGAATTGGCTGCCACCGGTGTCCTTTCCCGCGTGAGCCATCGAGAGGGTGCCGGCGGTGTGCTTATGGGTGTTGAGATGGGTCTCGCACTTGATCTTGTAGCCGGGGCCACCGGTTCCCACCCGCTGGTTCGAGGGGTCCTTGGAGAGCGGGTCGCCCCCCTGGACCATGAAGTTGGGAATGACGCGGTGGAAGCGGGTTCCATCGTAGAACTCGCTGTTGGACAGCTTCTCGAAGTTGCCGACGGTGCCTGGCACCTCGGAGTCGAACAGCTCCGCCTTGATGGTGCCCTTGCTGGTCTCGATTGTTACGCTCTTAGCCAAGGAGTTCCCCTGTAGAGATGTTTGCTCAAATGTAACCGCGGACCCGGGACCGGGGGCCAACTCAATGCCCTATGACATCGCCGTTGGCCGAAGTGACTCCAGTGTCGCTGCCCAGACCAATAACTCTTCCGCCGGCCGACTGCAGCTGACTCCGGTGCAGGCGTAACCCCGCGGAGCCCCGCCGCCGGATACCATCCCACTGAGCGCGGCGGGCAGGGCCCGGTTACCGATCTGGTCGGGCACCAGCAGCTGGACTACGCGGCGGGGAACGAACTCCGCCAGGGCGGCGGAGTGCATGGCCTGAGCATCCGAATCGCCGGTCTCGCCCACCACCACCAAATGGGTGGCGGGATTGATGTGCCAGTCAACCGCCAGTAGATAGGTGGCCGCGTAAAGTCCCAGCTGCCGAGCGCTGCCGGCGAACGCGCGTAACAGATCTTCGCCTCGCTGTTTCCAGCGCTGGTCGCCGGTCAATTCGTGCAACCTGGCGCAGACGATCCCCGCCACGCCATTGGGCGAAGGGGTCGGTGTGTCCTGGACCGGCTTGGCCCGCGCCGGCAACAGGCCCTCTTCCGCGGGCCGGCCCCGAGCCGTATCAAAGAGACCGCCTTCCTCACCGTCCCAATAATCGATCCAGACCCGATCCATGATGCTGGCGCCCCATTCCAACCACTCGTGCCGGCCGGTCGCCTCATAGGCGTCCAGTGCGGCCGCGGCGGTCTGGACCTGATCGTCCAGCAGTCCCCCAATGCCGCCCGGTGTGTGAGCGACAGCGTTGCCCTCACCGTTCTCCCGGCGGAGGCGTTCCAACGTGCTCAGAGCATGATTGCGGCACCACTCGTCGCCCAGCACCGCCGCGGCGCGAAGCATGGCGGAGGCCATCATGGCGTTCCAGTTGGTATAGCGGGTTCGATCCACAAAAGGCGCCGTCCGCTCCGCGCGGGCGGCTCTGAGCTTGTCCTGAGCCGATCGAAGCAGAACCGCGACCGATTCCGCGCTTCTCTGGGTGCGCTGGGCCAGATCCAGGACGGTGGCCGACACGAAGAGCACGTTCTTGCCGGGGTTGTGATGCATCTCGCCGGCGGTACCGATATCGTAGTACGCCGCCGCCACCTCGAGCTCATCGGCGCTCAGAACCGCGGCTGCCTCATCGCGAGTCCAGGTGAAGTAGTCGCCGTCGTCGTCGAGGCCCACATCGGCATCCTGGCTCGCCGCATACCCTCCTTCCGGATCGCTCATCAGCTCGCGCACCCATCGCACGATGCCGCGAGCTACACGAGCGTACTCTTCGTGTCCGAACAGGGCATAGGCGTCCAGATACGCCTTCAGCAGCTCGGAGTTGTCGTACGACATCTTCTCGAAGTGGGGGACGATCCAGCGAGCATCGACACTGTAACGGTGGAATCCTCCAACTAGCTGGTCATACATACCCCCGCTGGCCATGCCCTGAAGGGTGCGGTCGATGATGGTCCGGATCTTCTCCGAGGGCTGATCGTGCCACCGGTGGAGCAGCAGCTCGAGGGCACCCGGGTGAGGAAACTTCGGCTGACTGCCGAACCCTCCGTTCACCGGGTCGAAAATGCCCGTCATTTGATGTACTGCGTCTTCCAGCATGTCGGGCGATATCTCGCCCGGAGCGCCCTCGTCCAGGTTCTCCGCGATCACGCGGCTGATGGCCTGTGCCTGAGCCTGTACCTGGTCCCGCCGGGAGCGATACGCATCGAGGACGCTTGCGAGCACCGTTTGGAAGCCGGGTCGACCGTACCTGCCATCCGGCGGAAAGTAGGTGCCGCCAAAGAACACTTCTCCATTGGGGGTGAGGAACGCCGTCAGCGGCCAGCCTCCCTGCTGGGTGAGTGTCTGCACGGCCCGCTGATAGCGGGCATCGACATCGGGGCGCTCATCCCGGTCTACCTTGATACAGATGAAGTGCTGATTCAGGAAAGCCGCCAGCTCGGGATTCTCGTACGACTCGCCGTCCATCACGTGGCACCAGTGGCACCAGACCGCGCCGATGTCGAGGAGCACCGGCTTGTCACCCGCCCGCGCTGCGTTGAATGGTTCAGGGCCCCAGGGATACCAGTGGGTGGGCTGATGAGCTGCTGATTGAAGGTAAGCTGAGCCAGAGCTGGCCAGGCGGTTGGTGGTCATCGGTGGAAGTTACCGGGTTTCCAGCGGGCTCGGTGATCTGCGGCCAGGCATGGAATCCGCGGCGAGCGAGTGGCAGGTGAGTAACGGTGCAGTTTTGATACAACAAGGACGCCGGCACTCAGCCTGCGGCTTCCTACCCAACGAGCCTCGAAACCAGCCACTAATGAACCTCAGCATCAACCTGAGGGCTGGTGGCCAGGTGTTCTCGCCGGGCGTCGCCGCTGCGCACACCAACGGAGGGTGCGAGATCCAAACGCCTGAGCTGCGTCGTTCTCTTAGTAGACAGATTAGTCGGTCGCCGTCTGGTCACCCAACCGGAGTGCTCGTGACTTGCTGGGGATGGTATCTGCTTCTGGCGCTGGCGTTGCCGGTGGATCTCCTGGACCTCGACCGTGCCGCTCTCGGGTCGGGAAGCCTGGACGGGTGGGAATTGCGCCCGGTGAAGGGAGCGCCGGCGCCCCGAATCGAAATCCGCGAAGCCGGCGGCGCTCGAGTTCTCCGAGTCAGTGGCGCGGGCGCCGCGGGATGGTTTCATCGGCGCCTGTCGCCGCGAATCAAGGAACGATCCGGTACGCTACGATGGACCTGGCGAGTGCTGCAAGCGCCGGCGGGAGCCGATCTCCGGATACGCGATCGGGACGACGCGCCGCT
>JACCRS010000205.1 GCA_013813435.1 Gemmatimonadales bacterium | reverse complement strand
GTTCGGAGTATGATTCAGCTGACACTGGAAGAATTGGGCTACACCGTTCTCACAGCAGAGCACGGCGCCCAGGCTCTCGAACTGTTCGATCGCGTCCCGGACGAAATAGTGCTGGTGCTGCTGGACTTAGTGATGCCGGTACTGGACGGCCCGGAAACGGCTGTCGCGCTGCATTCCCGCAGGCCTGACATTCCCATCCTCGTGACCAGCGGGATTGCCGACGACGATGCCCTCGGTCGCTTTGCCCAGGTGCGGATCGCCGGCTTCATCCCAAAGCCTTTCGCGCCCGATCAGCTGGCCCAGGCAGTAGCGATGGCACGGCGCTCTCCGAGAACATGGGTGGGAAAGGATCGACGCAAAACGGGGAACACGGCGCATATCCAAAGGGAACGTCGCTCGGCTCCCTCCCACCCTCAGCCGGCTCATTAGGCAGCAATAACTGTCTTGGCCGGAGCCAGGTCCAACCGTGGCGCGGGCGGCGGTGTAGGATTCGCCGGTCTTACCCATGCGCCCGCGAACCAAACGCTTCATTTATCGGTAGGCATCGGTAGATCCTTTGGTCAGGCCACAAGCAGAAGCCCCCCAGCGGCGACGCCCGCGGCGTACCAAAGGCTTGTGCATAATCGCCGTACTGGAATCAAGAGTATTTCAGAATCCCGGAGTGCAGTCGTGGTCGACACACGCGACCAGGTATACCACCCCGAGGGCTAATGCGGGAACGCCGATCGCCAATGCCAGAGTTCGCCCCAGGTTCAGACGTTCGCGTTCCAGGCGCACGACCCCACTTACCGGCAGCGAAATTGTGTCTCGCCGGATAAATCCATAGAGGGTGTCGGCCTGCACGAAAGGTCGGGTGAGAACGATTCGAGAGCTGTCCTGACCGGTGGCACGGAGCAGATAGGGGAGTGGAGTGGCAGCAGTCGAGCCTGGGCCAAGCTGGTAGGGGCGCCAGTTAACACAGCCGCCAACCGCCGTCATCATCACCAAGATCCAGAGGCGGCGTGAGCTGGACTTGGCTCTGGACACGTTCCCTCCTAGTAGCAGGGTTGCTTGGGCGGCGTTGCCTCCTCGCAATGACTAAGCCGCTTGGCTCGTCCGTCTGTCCGCCTGTCCGCCTGTCCGCCTGTCCGCCCGTCCGCCCGCTCACAGCCGCTCCGGGGGCCGCGGACGGGTGGCGCCCGGCCCCCAGTCGTCGCCGGGAAATCCGTCCTCCGGCCGAGCACTGGAATCCAGCTCCCTCACCTCCCGCTCGGCTGCCTCCAGCTCCTCGCGGTCGATCCCGTCATCGCCGGTGAGACGAGGCCCGGGATAGCTGCGATCGCGCCGGAGCCACAGCACCAGCGCGATGACTGCCGCCAGCGCCACCAGCAACGTTCCTACCGGTCCGCCGAGTATGGTCATCCAACCCGTGGGTTAGGCGCGGTCACGCCATCCGCGGTAACGCGGTGGGTGATCAGCGGTGTAAGCCTGCCTTCCTCTCCAATCACGATCGCCTCCCGCAGTGCCGCGATGCCGGCCTCGATGCCAGTTTGGTCGCGGGCAAAGATCGACGCCAGCGGCTCGCCGGTTCGCACCGTCTCCCCCGGCTGGGCTGGGATCACGAAGCCCACGCTGGGGTCGATCTCGTCCTCGATGGTGCGCCGGCCTCCGCCCAGCTCGATGATGGCTCGTCCGATCCGCCGGGGCTCGACCTGGACGATGACACCGTCGCGCGGCGCGCGATATACCTCTACCTCCGCGGCCTGGGGCAGGACCGAGGGATCCTCCAACACCGCCGGATTGCCGCCCTGGGCTTCGATCACGGCGGCGAACTTCTGCAGCGCGTCGCCCGAGCTGATGCTCCGCTGTAGACGAGCCCGCGCATCGGGCGCATCCCGAGCCGCTTTTACCAGCAGAAGCATCTCGACGCCGAGGGCATAGGTGACCTCCATCAGATCCTCCGGTCCCTCGCCGCGCAGACCTTCGATCGCTTCTTCCACCTCCAGCGCATTGCCGCAGGCCCGTCCCAGCGGCCGATCCATGGCCGTGAGCAGCGCCACCGTGGGGCAGCCCCGTACCAGCCCCAGGCCGATCATGGTCTGCGCCAGTTCCAGGGCCCGATCAGACTCCGGCAGGAACGCCCCGCTCCCGGTCTTCACGTCCAGCACCAGGCCGTTAAGATCCTCCGCCAGCTTCTTGGACATGATGCTGGCCGCGATCAGCGGGATCGACTCCACCGTTCCGGTAACATCGCGCAGAGCATAGAGCCGCTTGTCGGCCGGCGCGATCTCGGGAGTCTGGCCCAGCATGGCGCAGCCCAGCCGCTCGATCTGGCCCCGGGTTTCATCCAGGCTGAGCGCGGTGCGAAAGCCGGCGATGGACTCCAGCTTGTCGAGAGTTCCCCCGGTGTGCCCCAGGCCCCGGCCCGACATCATGGGCACGGCCACGCCGCAGCTCGCGACCATGGGAGCCAGGAGCAGCGAGACCTTGTCGCCCACCCCGCCGGTGGAATGCTTGTCCACCCGCGACTGGGCGAACCCGTCGAACCGGAGCCGGTCGCCCGAATCGATCATGGCATCGGTCAGCTCGGCGAGCTCTTCCGGCTCCATCCCCCGCCACACCACCGCCATAAGCAACGCCGACATCTGGTAGTCCGGCACCCTGCCCGCCGTGTACTCCCGGATCAGCTCTCGCCACTGACCCGGTGGGAGAGCGTGGCCGTCCCGCTTGTGCTGGATGAGTGACGGGATAACCATTCGGAATTGTCACCACCCAAGGAATCGATCAGGTGCTCAAGGCCATCCGGAATATCGTTCTGCTCTCGGGAACAGCGGCCGCCGTCACTCCGCTCCTTGCCCAGACCGCGGCCGATCATGTGGCCATGGGGGTGGCTGCCAACGATGCCCACGACCCGGGCACGGCCATCCAGCACTTTAATGTGGCGCTGGAGCAGGACTCAACGGGTTACGAGGCCAACTGGCGCGGCGCGCTGACCCTGTTGAATCTGGGCGAGCTGCTCCCTGATTCCGCACCGCCTGCCCGACGAGACTCGCTGTACTCGCTGGCGGAGCGCTACGCCGGGCGGGCCGTTGCGGCCGACTCCGGCGGAGCCGACGGTCACTTTGCTCTGGCCGCCGCGGTGGGCAGAGGGTCGCTCACGTTACCGCAGGACGCGCGAATCCGCCGCGCCGGGATCATCCGCCGCGAGGCGCTCCGGGCCATCGAGCTCGATCCCGGGCACGACGGAGCCTACCATATCATGGGCCGTTGGAATGCCGAGATCATGCGCATTTCCGGCATCAGCCGCTTCGTCGCCCGGAACTTCCTCGGCGCCGGCATCTTCAAGCAGGCGTCGTGGAACAAGGCGATCTCCAACATGGAAAAAGCGGTGGAGCTCGATTCCAGCCGGGTCTACCACCGGCTGGAGCTGGCCCGGATCTATGCCGACCGAAAGCGGGGAGCGGATGCAGAAGCGCAGTTGCACGTCGTCGAATCGCTGCCGCTCCGAGAGGTGATGGACTCGATCTACAAGCGGCAGGGAGTCGAGCTGCGCCGGCGACTGACGCGACGCTGATTGTCATCCTGAGCGAGGCGAAGGATGACACCTACTCCAGAGCCCGCTCGGCTCGCTCGCGGGCGCGCGCCAGCTCGGCCCGAACCCGGCGCTCGCGGCGCTTCAGCTCCTTCACGGTGCGACTGCCGACTCGGTCGATCCCCTCCCGAGCGTCCTCCCGTAACGAACGCATCCGGCGCCCCAGCTTTCCCCGGGTCTTCTCGCCCCGCTCGGGAGCAAAGAGCAGCGCGAACCCGGCTCCCACAAAGGCGCCGAACAGAACCCCAGCCATGAATCCGGCTGTGCCTCGCGACGACGATTGTGAATGAACGATTTCACCGGCGGGTTGGGCTGGAAATTCCTCAGATTTCATGTTCACTCTCCTTTGCATCCCACGGCTGACCAACTTACCTCCTACCGCCATACCGCCTTACCGAAAGTCCGGACTCGGAGCGGTGGCGATGCCGATGCCCGGTCCCCGACCCCGACCTCTACACCTGCCTCCGCCCCCGGTCACCACCATTGGGCGGCCTCGGGCTGCGGGAATCTCATCGGCCCGGTCCGAGCCGGGCGAGGGCCCGCTGGTCGCCGGAATCAGCGTGACGGTCTTTCCGGGCAGGAGCTCCCGATCGTTGGCCGGACTCGACGCCTCGGGCTGGGCTACCGGCTCGGGTGCAGCGATGGCAGCGCGGGGTGCCGCCACGGTCGCAAGTACCACTCTGGGCTCGACTCGATGGGAGCGCGGAACCGCCGCCCGCTGAGCTGGCTGGGAACGACGGACGGTTCGGTGTTGGATCTGAAGCTGCTGGGTCTCTACCTTGGAGGCGACCTTCGCTTCAGATGTCTGGGTCACCAGCGTTAGATCACGCTGCGGGACGGAGCGCACCGCCGGCTCCGTTCCCTCGGACCCGCACCCCGCGGCCCCTGCAACCAGAGCCGTGAGCGGGAGCAGAAAGATGGCACGCATGAATCCTCCAGGTTGAGACGCCGTCCTCTCCATCCAGGACGAAGAGGAGGATAACATACACCCGGTCCCTACATCTATGCCCCTCGACAGTCGACAGCACGCCACCCTGGAACGTGCCGCGGAACTGGCGCTCTCGTTTCTCGGATCGCTCGATGACGCACCCGTGTGCGCCACAGCCTCACTCGCGGAGCTGCGACAGCGCTTCTCGCGCCCGTTGCCTGATGGGGGCGTGGACCCGGTCACCGTGATCGACGAGCTGGCGCGCGATGCGGCCGGCGGCCTCCTGGGAAATGCCGGGGGCCGCTTCTACGGCTGGGTGATCGGCGCGGGGCTGCCCGCCGCGCTCGCCGCCGACTGGCTGACCGCAACGTGGGACCAGAACGCCGGCCTCTATGCCTGCGGCCCCGCCGCTGCCGTGGTCGAGGAAGTCTGCGGCACCTGGCTCAAGGACGTGCTCGGCCTGCCGCCGTCCGCCACTTTCGCCCTCGTAACCGGCTGCCAGATGGCCCACGTCACCTGCCTGGCCGCGGCGCGGCACGCGGTGCTGGCGCGGGCGGGGTGGGACGTGAATCGGGATGGCCTGGCCGGCGCGCCGAGCGTCCGCATCCTCACGTCGAGTGAAGTGCACGGCACTACCACCCGCGCGGCCAAACTCCTCGGCATCGGCACCGCCAACATGTTCGTCCTGCCGAGCGATTTGGCGTCGCAGCTCACGCCGGAGGTACTGCGCGATGCCCTGGGACGGGAGTCGGGACGGCCCACGATCGTGGTGCTCCAGGCGGGCGACGTCAACTGCGGCGCCTTCGATCCGTTTCCCGAGCTCATCGCCCTGGCGCACGAGGCCAACGCATGGGTGCACATCGATGGCGCCATGGGCCTCTGGTGCAACGCCGTGCCCGAGCTGCGGCACCTGCTGGCGGGCGCCGAGCATGCGGACTCCTGGGCCACAGACGGGCACAAGTGGCTCAACGTCCCCTACGACTGCGGTTACGCCTTCGTAGCCCATGCGGAGCATCACCGAGCGGCCATGGAGCATCGCGCCAGCTACCTCAGCCACGCCGACGACGCGCGCGACCAGCTCGACTGGACCCCGGATCACTCGCGCCGGGCCCGGGGCTTTGCCACCTATGCTGCCCTGCGTGAGCTCGGTCGCACCGGCCTGTGCCATCTCGTGGCACGCTGTTGCCGTCACGCCCGCGACATCGTCACCCGTATCGGCGATCTGCCGGACGCCCGCGCCGTCTGCCTCCCGGTGATCAACCAGGGGCTGGTGCGCTTCTACGACGCTCGTCCGGGAGCCACGGAGGAGGACCACGACAAGCGGACCGACGAGGTGATGGCGGCGATCAACGCTACCGGAGAAGCATTCTTCACCGGGACGACTTGGAAAGGCAAACGCTGCATGCGGGTGTCGGTGTCCAGCTGGCGCACCACTGCCGATGATGTGGACCGCGCGGTGGCCGCAGCTGAGCAGGTCCTCTCGGTCGCAGCGAACGTGGGTCACGAGTGACACGAAAGCGGGAGTTCCTGCCCGCTACTAACCAGGAGAAGGGGGAGATCTGCGGTAAGAACCCACCCCCCACCCCCGCGGCAGAGCGGATCGCTCCCGCTGCAGCACTGCGTTCTTTTGTGCGAACGCGGGAGTCCTGCCCGCCACTAACC
>JACCRS010000182.1 GCA_013813435.1 Gemmatimonadales bacterium | reverse complement strand
CGACCGTATCGCCCTGGCCCTTGTCGTCCTGTTCAGCATCCAGGCACTGCTCAACTACGCTCAGACATACCTCTTGAGCGCGGTGGGAGAGCGGGTGGTGGCGGGCCTCAGGCAGGAACTGTTCGGCCGCTTGCTGGTCATGCCTCCGGGGTTCTTCGCCGAGCGGCGCACCGGTGAGCTCACCAGCCGGCTGACCACCGATATCGGATTGCTGCAAGGCGTGCTGAGTCATCAGGTCGCCGAGTTTTCCCGGCAGATCCTGGCTCTGGTGGGGGGAGTTATTCTGCTCACCCTGATGCAGCCGCGGCTCACGCTTACCGCCCTGGGAGTGGTCCCCCTGGTGGTCGGATCGGCGCTGTTCTTCGGGCGGCGGCTCCGGCGGGTGACGACGTCGGTGCAGGACAAAGTGGCGGATGCCACCGCGGCGGCCGAAGAGGCGTTCAGTCAGATCCGCACGGTACAGAGCTTCGTGCAGGAGCCCGCGGAGCGGCAGCGATATGGAGACCGGATCCGGGAAAGCGTTCGCGCCGCGCTGGTACGAGCCCAGATTCGGGGCGTTTTCTTCGGTGTGCTCACCTTTTCGACCTTCGTCGGAATCGTGATCGTTCTCTGGCAGGGTGGGCTGCTGGTGCTCGAGGGGCAGCTTACTCCTGGCGAGCTGGTTCAGTTCCTCCTGTACACCATCACCATTGCGGCTGCTATCGGCGCGCTGGCCTCCTTTTTCAGCAGTTATCAGGAAGCGGTGGGCGCAGCACAGCGGGTGTTCGAGATCCTGGAGACCAACCCGTCGATTACCGACCCCAAATTGCCGGTGGACCTGCCGGCAGGTACCCGAGGCAGCGTCTCGTTCGAGGGAGTGTCGTTCCGTTATAGCCGGGACCCCGACCTGCCCTGGACCCTGGAGCAGATCGATCTGACTTGTGCACCGGGTGAGGTGGTGGCGCTGGTGGGACCGTCGGGTGGGGGCAAGACCACACTGGTGTCGCTGCTGCCCCGGTTCTGGGACCCCGACCGCGGGCGCGTGCTGCTGGACGGCATCGACATCCGTTCGCTCCGCCTGGCTGATCTTCGGGGCGCGATCGGCATTGTGCCCCAGGATCCGGCGCTGTTCAGCGGAAGTGTCCGCGAAAACATCGCCTATGCCCGCCCGGGAGCCTCCCTGGAGGAGGTGGAGTCCGCCGCCCGGGCGGCGCATGCGCACGAATTCATCGAGCGGCTGCCCGCGGGCTACGAGACGCTGGTGGGCGAGCGGGGAGTCAAGCTGTCGGGAGGCCAGCGCCAGCGGGTGGCCATTGCCCGCGCCATTCTCAAGGACCCGCGGATTCTCATCCTGGATGAGGCTACCAGCAGTCTCGACACCGAGAGCGAGCGGCTGATCGAGGATGCCATGGCGAAGTTGCTGGTGGGCCGGACCACGTTGATCATTGCCCACCGGCTCAGCACGGTCCGCCGGGCCGATCGGCTGGTGGTATTGGATCGTGGCCGGATCGTGGAGGAAGGGACCCATGGCGAGCTGCTGGAGCTCCGGGGGCTCTATGCTCGGCTCTACCAGCGGCAGTTTCGGGAGGACGAGCCAGCGGTGGAGGTTATTGCTGGGAGAGACTGAGCCAGGCTAGATGGCTCTCATATAAGCCGAGTAAATCACGTTCCTGACCCAACAAAAAGCCCCCGCCGAACCGGCAGGGGCTTCTTGCTACAGGTCTACTGGACCGCTCAGCCTGATGCTGACATCAGCGCGAGATCGTCAGCGAGAACACCGGCGGGTCGGTCAAGCTGAAGTTGACTACGGCCAGGAGATACGTCCCAGGCAGCAGCGCTGAGGTGGAGGTTTCCGGGGATGCTCCGGCTCCGCCGTTGTCCGCCGGTATTCCTTCAGCCGGCTCAGTGACACCGTCTGCGGCGAAGTAGTAGACACCGAGATCCTCCGAGGTCGGCCAATCCAGCGTGACCGTAAGGGCAGTTGGTGCAGTGATAACGACCTTGTACAACCGGGCCGGGAACAAGCCGAAGTCGCCACCGAAGATGGCGGCAGGGTAATCGAAGGCGCCGGCATCGTTGATCGTGACGCTTCCGCCAACGCCGGGCAGCGTGATCGTCGGCGCGGTGGCAGGATCCCCGGTACCCTCCAGCGGGGTTACGGCCGGCACCGTAATCGATGTGGTGGCCGGCAGGGTCAGCACGAACTGGGGTGCCGCGTCTACAATCACGCCGCTAATGGAAGCGAATCCAGAGGAGCCCGGCAGCGGCGTGATGGTGGCCGACCTGCCGTCCGGCGCGAGTGATCCGATGATGGCCGGCTGACCGCCGATCAGGAACTGAAGGTTGGCCAGGGTTCCCAGGGTGTCGCTGGTGGTGGTGTCGAACCTGAAGCCAGCCGGGGCCGTAACCGTAATTTCCTCGAGGACGTCCGGCGCCACATCAGAAAACGTCACCGCAATGCTGTCGATGCGCGGTGTCGTGAGCTTGATCGTGGTCTGCAGGATCTGGGGGAATTGTGGCAGAGGCGATGGCACCACACCGCGGACGGTTATGATCGAGTCTGAGTTGGGTGCAGGCACGAAGGTGATTGTCGAGCTATCAGCCGATACTGTGACCTCCGCCGGATTCATCGCACCCTCGATCACCAAGCCACTATCGGCCAGCACACCGGGGCTGCTGTCGGCGAGGAAGCTGTCCGGGATGACTTTGATTCCGGCAGGCAGCGTTAGGGTAACCGTTTCGCCCAGGGCAGGTGTTGCATTGGAGAGCGTGGCTCCGGTCAGGTCCGTGAGCACCGGTGATGTGACCGTACCAGTGGAGGTGATGGTGAAGTCCAACGATTCGTCGTAACTGACAGTGGTGTGGCTGACGGTGACTACGCCGGCGGTGTTGGGACCGGGGACCAGCGTCAGCGTGGTACGGTCGGCCGACAGGCTCACGATATCTCCTGCCGGACCTCCGGCAAACGTCACCTCGGAGCTGTCGGTGAAAAGTACGCCCGGCGGGGCCGTCACTGTGATGGTGTCACCAAAGTTCGGAGTCGGATTCGAGATCACCAGGTTGACGGTGGCTGGAGTGACCCGCACCGGGATCACCAGCGTCTGCCCGCCGGCGTTCAGGGTAAACGAGCTATTGGCTATGGCTGAAGCGGTCACCTGAAACCGGACCGAATTGTTGATGACCACTCCCTCCGCAGTGGTGTTCTGGAAAGCGGTATCCTGTACCACACTGATACCCGGGCCGACGGCGGTGATCTCGTAATCAGCGGCGATCTGACTGCCTTGATCGTCCTGGAGAGAGACGATGACCGGCTTGGTCTCGCCCACATCGATGAACACCACCGTCGGAGTGGCAACAATGCCGGACGGCTCCCGGAAGTCGCTGGTCGGATCGCCCGAGCACGACAGAATCCCGACTGCGACCGCGAGTACGACCGAACCACGCAACAAACGCTTCATAGTTGACACCTCAATGCGGAGGTCTGTTAAGGATGGGTCCCGTATCTCCCAATCAAAACTGCTGGCGTGCGCCGGTATCGTCCCGCCTTGCTACACTGAACAGATCGACCCCCAGAAACTCTCCGGCATCGTCCACCGCTTCCCGGCCGATCACGTCAGCCCAGGAGGGAACTCCCGGCTCGCGGAGGTCGTTCGAATAGATCAACTGATATGCACCGAAACCGGTGCGGTCGGCAAAGATGTAATAGGACCCCTTGCCGGTGCTGTAGCGCCATACCTCGTACGGTGGCGCCCGGCCCTCGTTCTGCTGTCGGAACACGTCGGCCGGAGCGCCGTAGCGGGCGAATATCCGCCCCCGGTCGGAACGCCAACCGGCCACCGATTTGCGGCCGCCTTCCTTGTACTCCCGATTGGCATAGGCGATAGCTTGGTAAAACCCCTCCCGCCGCTCATTCCTGGGGGTGCCGGGAGTGGGGTCTCGCTTCCGCCAGAAGTCGGTCAGGAAGCGCCGCTTGGCTTCCGGGCTCAACTCCCCCCGCCAGGGCGAAAGCTCGCCCGATTCCGCGATGTAGAGCAGCGGCGCCTTGGCCACTTCGAGCTCCTCCGCCGACATGGCGGCGAAGTACCCCGGATCGGTTACCCGGTCGGCCTGGCGCAGCGCCGAGTCGCGGGCCAGGGTCTCCTGGAGGCCGGCCATGGAGATGACCGCCGACCGCTCGATGCCCCGCCCTCCCATCTTCAGGCTGGCCACCATGGTATACTCGCCCGCGGGCAGGCCGGCCAGATCCAGCTGGCCCTGGAGTACACTGCCCCCGGCCGTCACCTTGACTGGAACCTCCGGGGTCTTGGTACTGGTCGCACCGGCCGAGTCCCTGATGGCCACGCTCATGGTGCCGGCCTCACCCGAGTCGGAATAGGCCTCGAGCAAGTAGAAGACTTTGGCCCGGAGCGGCGTCAGGCCGACTCGGGCCGCCGCGGTAACCAGGTTATTGCCGGTGCGGAACTCGCCTGGCCGCGGGACGGTATCGTCCGCAGTAGCCAGGCGCATGTCGGGCGCCACCAGGAGATCGGATGCGCCGTCTTTCTCGGAAAGGGCGTGGACGTCGATGCCACCGCTGACCTTTCGGCCGGAGATCGAGTCCTCTACTCCAACCTCGAGCCGATACTTGCCTGGCGCCACCGCGAAATCGACGATCTCGACCGTATAGGCGTCACTGCCGGCCCCTTGAGCCCGTGCACGGTTACGCCACGACTGCTGGTAGAGGGTTAGGCCAGTGGAGTCCACCACCCGGACCGACACGGTGTAGTTGAGCTGACCCGCCGTTCCACTCGACGCCTGAATGGTGGAGAAGGGTATCTGAACCAGTCCCTTGACCCGGGTCCGGTTCTGGTCGGGCCGGTAGAACCGAACCGCGCGCAGCACCAGTCCGGCGTCGTTCTGCGGAACCATGGTGGCAATCGGCGCGGCCACAGCTGCCGCCGCGAGCAATGCTATCGAAACGCTATGCATGAACACCTTTGCTGGGGGCGGCACGATCGTCCGCCCGCCCCCCGCATTCAGACTTTACCAGCCCAGAGTAACACTGAAGAAATTGGTCGATCCGAGAACGCCCAGATACTTCCAGGCGTAATCGAAGCCGACGTTAAAGTTGCCGGTTCCGTAATTGAGCCCGCCACCCAGTGCCAGACCCTGGAGATTCTCCTCGTCGCTCAAGGCCGAGGTGGCCGGGTCCACCGGGTCGATGTTATTGGCCGCCGCGTAGCTGTAACTGCCCCGCAGCGCGAACCCGAACGGTGAGCCGCCCAGCCGCTGCGACATCCACTCACCACCGGCCGAGAAGCCGGCCGCGTTGTTGTTGGGCTGATTGAAATCCGACAGCAGGGTCAGGCGATTGTTGTCGCCCGCGATGAGGTCGTAAGCCAGGCCGACGCGGAAGATGGTGGGAAGCGGAAAATCCTTGGTTCTGAACTCAGACGGCTGCGGGTTCTGCGGAACGGGATCCTCGCCCGGGATGGAGTCCCGTGGCGCGTCGGTCTCGAGAGCGCTGCCGCTGTAGGAAAGGTTGGTTCCCAGATTGGACACCACGAAGGAGAACCGGATCGGGTGGCCACTGAGCTGGGCGTGAAAGTTGGTGCCGAAGTCTACCGCGAAAGCCTGACCCGACGCCTCGCCCAGATTGTCGAACACTCCCTTGCCGGTGATACCGGCCGAGAAGCGGTCGGAGAAGTTCTGGGCAAAGGTAATGCCGGCCACGGTCTGACTCACGGAGTAGACCGAGCCGGTGCCATCCGGCTGTTCCGCGGTGTAGACCGGCTGATCTCTGAAGCCGAACGTTCCCACCTGAATACCGACCGAGCGGGAGCCGCCGGAGAACGGAAACGCGATACCGCCCCAGCTGTAGCGCGTTTCGGCGACGTAGTCGTAGGTGCCGACCATTGCGCCGGCCCGGGGCATAAGGGCGATGCCGGCCGGGTTGTAATAGAGCGCGCTGACATCGTTGGCGACGGCTGAGAATGCAGTGCCCAGCGCCGTGCCCCGGGCTCCTGCCCCGAAGAGCAGGAACTCGGCGGCCGTGGTACCGTAGCCGGTGTTGTCCTGGTTGATCTGGTCATCGGTCTGCGCAGCAGATACGGCGGGGATACCGCCAAGCAGCGCCGCCACGAGGGCCAGGTTTCGTGTCGAGAAATGACTCATAGCTTCCCATCTCCTGGATGCGGAGGGGCAGGCAGAATGCCTGCTCCCTCCCGTGGGGTACTACTGGGCGAAGTTGACCACGGTAAACCGGCCGACCCGACGGGCGCCGCCGGCTTCGATATGATAGAAGTACACTCCGCTTGCCACTACCTGGTTGTTCCGGCTGCGGACATCCCAATCTTCAGTGCCGCCGAAGGTCGAGGTGTTGTGCTCGATCAAGTCTACCAGCACTCCGCTCGACGAATAGATGCGGATAATGGCCTGCGCCGGCAGGTTCACGAACTTGATGACCTTGGTGTCCGTGGTCTGCTCGAAGGCGCTGGTGACGTAATAGGGATCGGGAACCGTGTGGACCCGGCCGAGGTCGGTCTCCGAAGCCGCCACTACCTGGTTCACTACATCGTAGTCGACCTGCAGGGTTACACCGGTCGCCGTGAGCGGCCGCGGACGCAAGGTATACACGTAGGGGCCGCGGTCTCCCGCGCCTCCCTGACCACCCCGAATCGATCCGACATAGCTTCGGAGAGTCCAGACGGCGCCTTGGGCGGGAACGCCGCTCTCAAACACGGTGTAGGTGCCAGGGAGGTATAGGATAAAGCCCGGACCCGGCTGCGGCGCCTTGGTGGCGGCATTGGCGGTGTTTCCGTCGTAAATAGCCACCGGACCCGGTACCGCGGTCTGGCTCAACGGGTATGGAGCCGGCGCCGCGCAGTTGTAGGTTCCGCCTGCTCCGATCGTGGGGAACGACCTCCAGGGATCGACACAGCCCATATCGCCCGCCGTGAGCACGGTACCTCGCGTATCAATGGACCCGCCGGCTGCCCCGGCCGCCTGGTTAAGGACTCCGAAGCTGCTGCCTATCGTGGAGGCGAACGGCACCACCACGTTATGGGTGACGTCGATGACCGAATCGATCAGGCCCCCCGCGCCCCAGTAGACATTGAAGTCCGCCGCCCGCTGAACCCCGCCCAGGCCGCCCTCCACATTCCGGTACGTGTTCTGTACCGTTTGATAGGAGTGAGGAATATGAACGGTGGCGGCACCGGTTACAGCGCCCGCGTTATTGTAGTTACCCGCCGGTATCATGATGTTGTCCGTAAAGTTTACCGGATGGGTAGCCTGCGGGTCGTCCACCGTCTCGTTGGTGGTCGGCGACGGGCCGTCGAACCAGCGCTGGCCGTTGTACTCGCAGCCGCTGACGCCGAGCGTGGCACTGGCGGCGAAGCCCGATGCTTGGTTGACGCAGCCACGACCCCATGAATTGGTGTAGTAGTTACCCCGCAGATTCACCAAAATCCTGGCGGTCAGCTTGAACTCGTCACTACCCCCGAACCGCTGGGCCAGCGAGGCATCGGGCGTGATGGCCGTGAAGAAGGTGAAGTTCGAAGCTGTCGAGCTGAACTGGTCCTGTACGATCGGCAGCGA
>JACCRS010000161.1 GCA_013813435.1 Gemmatimonadales bacterium | reverse complement strand
GAGTAGAGGGTCGCCAAACTTGGCCAGGGTACGAGGGCCGATGCCGCGGACCCGGGCCAGATCGAGGCGGGTCTGCGGCCGGGCCAAAGCGACGGCGTGCAACACACCATCCGGCAGCACTGTGTAGGCCGGTACTCCCATCGCTTGCGCCACCCCTGCGCGCCAGCCTTCCAGGGCGGCCAGAATCCGGTCCTCGACTGCCTTCACCGAAGCTGCTCCGCACGAGCCCAGGGCAGTCAGTATCGTACCGCCGAGCCGTTCGGTGAGTGCCGGGCCGACGCCCGGTACGTCGGCCAGGGCTGCCGCGTCCGGCGGTGGCTGCCGAGCCAGACGAAGAAGTACTCCGGGCTCGATCGGACAGCAGCCCCATACTGTCTTTCGATCGGCCAGAACGCGACGGAGCCGGGAGAGACGGGCGGCAACAGCCGGATCGGTTGGCGGCCGGGATCGTTTGGCTCCGCACCGGTCGCATCCCGCGCACTGAGCCAGTGTTTCGCCGAAGTATCCTACCAGTCGCGAGCGGCGGCAGCGGGATTCCCGGGCATAGTCGTCCACCGCCTGGATCCGCGCTTCTGCCTGCCTGCGGCGCTCTCGCACCGGCCGCCAATCCACCGGGCCGCGTTCCGGGTGCAGCTCCCGCCGCAGCCGCTCGGCGGACTCCAGCACATTGCGTGGAACCCCAACCTGCCCGTTGCGCTCGTGCCAGATACGCTCGAGCAGCCGGGGCTGGGGGAAGGTGACATCCAGCTGGCGCCGGTGCAGGTCGGCGTCGGCTCGGCGCCAAAGGAGCACGCAGCGGGCGAACTCCCCGTCCCGGCCGGCTCTGCCCGCCTCCTGGTAATAGGCTTCGGGCGTAGGCGGCGGAGTCCAGTGCACCACCAACCGCACCGACGGCTTGTCGATGCCCAAGCCGAACGCGCAGGTGGCCACTACGATGTCCACCCGATCCTGCAGAAAGTCATCCAGCGTGGCCGAGCGGGTGGCCTTGGTGAGGCCCGCGTGATACGGCGCCGCACGATGCCCCGCCTTGGAGAGGGCGCGAGCCACGGCCTCGGTGCTGCCACGGGTGGGAGCGTATACGATGGACATGGCATCGTCTCCCCGGAGGAGCGTCAACAGTGCTTCGAGCCGCTCCTTCTCGCTGCCGACCTGCACCGCGCCGAACCAGAGATTACGCCGGTCGAACGATCCCAGGTGCAGGGCATGGCCCGGCCGGAGACGCAACGCGCGGGCAATCTCTTCCCGCACTCCGGGGGTGGCGCTTCCCGTGAGCGCAACGGCCTGCGGCTGGCCCAGCCGATAACGCGCGCGGGAGAGCCGGCGATAGCTGGGACGGAAGTCGTGCCCCCATTCCGCAATGCAGTGAGCCTCGTCCACCACCAGGAGGCGGGGCCGGGTACCCTGGACGCCGAGCTCCTGGCTCAGACCCTCGAGCCGCTCAGGCGAGACGTAGAGCAGCCGGAGCGACCCGTCGACGATTGCTCCGCGCACTGACTCCTGCTCCGCCTTGCCCAGGCTGCTGTTGAGACACGCCGCCGGCAGCCCCCGCGCCCGCGCGGCCTCCACCTGGTCCTGCATGAGAGAGATCAGGGGAGACACCACGATGCTGAGGCCGGGAAGCACCAGCGCGGGAATTTGAAAGCAGATGGACTTGCCCCCGCCGGTGGGCAGCACCGCCAGCGTATCCCGCCCCTCGAAGATGGACTGGAGCACCGGAATCTGGGACCGGCGGAAATCAGAGTACCCGAAGTGATGCAGCAGGAGACGGCGGGCTTGGGCCATGAGATCGTCGGGCATGGCCGAAGATGCGTGAGTAGCGCCTTGAACAGTTGATCGTAAACCTGCGTTGACGGGTAAGAAAAGGCGTAAGCGGGGAAAGAGGATCCTCCCTGCTTACGCCTGTTTGTCCTGGCTTACGTCTGTTTTCCGCTATGCTGATTTTTCCCGCTTACTCTTTTCTTTCCTGGTTACTCAGTTCCCGCCGAGACGAATGCCGAGGGTGATAGGAATGAACTTGGCATCTTCCCCACCGCTGAACACGTTGTGAAAGCGCCCCTCGAGGAACAGGCCGATGCTCCCGGCTTTAAAGTCGAATCCGGCGCCACCGTTCAGGCCGAAGTCGGTACTGGTGTTCCCCTCGCCCGGAGGCGAGACATCGTCTCCGCCAACGGCCTTGAAGTTATAGATGCCGACTCCGCCGATCAGATAGGGCCGGAACTGGCTTTCTTCGGAGCTCTTGAACTTGTAGATCACATTTCCGGTACCCTGAATGATCTGACTGCTACGGTCGCCGGGAATGAAATCTTCATTCTTGAGCCGCTGATACATGCCGTCGATTTGGATCCCCAATGGAAATGAGCTGGGAGCAAAGGACACAGCGACCAGACCGTGGAAGCCGGTCTTGGCGACGTCCCCGAATGTGCTCAGCGGAAGGGTGGCCCCTCCACCAAGCGAAAACTCAGCACCCTGCGCGTGGGCCACCGGGGCGCCCACCAGTAATCCTAACGCGAGTACTGCAACACTCTTCGAGACCACCTTCATAGTTCCTCCTGGTAGCGAGGTGTCAACCATCTGATTGTTCGGGGGCAAGTAAAGTATAGGTGTTCGAGGCAAAAATAAACCGTGTTCCAAGCGGGCACATGTGAGCCGCGTCACAATGAGGTATCGGCCTCTCTGTCCGCCCTCCGGCGGAGGATGACCCTCATTATAAGTGAGCCGGCCAGCACCGCGATGGCGGCCCAGACCAGCCGGGCGTCCTGGAGCACGACGCCGATAAACGCCAGGACGAAGCCGGCCAGAGCCAGGCCCAGCCGCAGCCGGCTCACTGCTGGAGAAATCGGGCGACGGCTTCCCGAAAGTCCGGCGTCCCCCGCGAGACAGCGTTAACTCGGGCGCCGAGTCTAATGCCCTCCGAGAAGCCCTTCCCCTCCAGCTCGAAGAAGAGCCGCTTGGTGAGTGCCAGCGCCGACCCGCTCGAGCCAGCCAGCTGCTGGGCCACCACCGTGCCTTCCCGCTCCAGATCGACGTCCGGCACCACGCGGGCGACCAGGCCAGCGATACGCGCTTCCTCAGCGCCGAGCACCCGGCCGGTCAGGATCAGGTCAAGCGAAGTCTTCTCCCCGGCCAGCCGCCGGAGCAGAGTGGCCACCATGGCGGGAACGAATCCGCGCTGAATCTCGGGATAACCCAGCTGGGCACCGGTACCGGCGATGGGGAGATCGCAGGCCGTAGCCAGACCGGCGCCACCCGCCAGGGCCCGCCCCTGCACCAGCGATACAACTGGCTTGGGCAGCAAGCGTATTCGCTCGAAGATCTGGCCCAACCGAAGAGCTGCTGCCTCGTTCTCGTCAACTGTTCGATCCGCCGAAGCCAGCAGCTCGTCCAGATCGGCTCCGGCACAGAAGTCCTTTCCTGCCCCACGGATCAGCACGACCCGCACTTCCCCATCCAGATCGGCTTGCTCCAACGACTGGTGCAGCAGCTCTACCATCTCCGAGCTCAGCGCGTTGCGCTTGGCCGGGCGGTTGAGCGTGATGCTGAGGATGCCGCTCTCGAGAGAAGCCAGAACCGGCGGGGTCACGGCAGCAGCCGGCGCGCCAAGGCGGCAGCCACCGGAATTTCCATCCGCAGCAGCGCGGTGGAGTACACTTTGCCCTGTGCGTCGGTCTTGAGCGAGATGGTTCCCCCACCGTCCAGCGCACCGTGCAGCAGGAAGTTCAACGCGTTCAGGTTGGGCAGCTCGAAGCGCTCGACCCCGCTCACCATCCCCTTGAAGTGCCGGGCCACCCGGGCGACGGTCACCTCTTGCTGAAGGATGGGATAATACTCCGGCTCCAGCGCTATCAGTCCCACGTTGGCGGTGTCGCCCTTGTCGCCCGACCGCGCGTGAGCGAGGAATCTCAGTTGGACGGATGGACGGGCGGACGGGCGGACAGTCTTGGACTTGGATTGCCGCTTTTTGCTGATAGATGCCATCTCAATCCTCTCTCGACCGCCTGCTGTAGGGGTCGCCCGGTGGTTCTGCTGTGGCACAAAAGAACGCAGTGCCTACGCAGAACCAACCGGTCTCGAATCAAAGCATAACT
>JACCRS010000149.1 GCA_013813435.1 Gemmatimonadales bacterium | reverse complement strand
CCATCCTGAGGCTGCTGTGACTGTCTGTATAGCCGCGATTGCTCGGAAAGGTATGCGCGACAGAACCATATCTACGGTATCTGATCGCATGCTGACTTCGTTTGCTCAGTACCAAAGCCCAGAACCCAAGATTCGCGATTTGACCAGCTCGATTTGGGCCATGTGGTCGGGAGATGCATCCTTCCAGGCTGGCATACTCAACCAACTGGACGCCAACGTAAAGAAGCGTGTTGAGGCGAGTCCTGAAGATTGGCTTGAGGTCGAATTCGTGGCCTACCTCTACCAGAAGTACCTACAACCAGGCCCGCAAGCGGATGGCGGAACAAAGTGTTCTCGCCCCCCTCTTCGATGACACCGCATCCTTCAACGCGGCGCAGCGAACGATGCTGCCGGCATTGGCCGACCGCCTAGCCGACAACATGCACGCTTACCGCGCACCCGCAATAGAAACGATCATTGTCGGAGAGGACCGCTATGGCCAGCACATTTTTGTGTGCGAGAACGTCCATTCTGACGGGGATGTGCACTGCCACGACACAATGGGCTTCGCCGCAATAGGTAGCGGTGGTTATCACGCATCATCGCAATTCATGCTGGCCGGGCACGGCCCTACCCGGCCGTTATCAGATACCCTGTTTCTGACGTATTTTGGCAAAGAAACGTGCTCAAGTTGCACCGGGTGTCGGAGAGCAGACGGACATCTATGTATGTGAGGCGCGAATAGGTCAACCCAACGTTCCTGGGGCATTTACTAGATTGAATCCGTCTGTCTGGCGTCCCTTGGACGAGGCGTATGATAGACTGCAGCGCGCAGAGGGCGCCGCGATGAAAAGGGCGAAGACAAAACTCGAAGCCACTCTCGCTCCATTAATTGCGCCTACCACACCTCCTGGCCAAGCGAGCGGGCCTACGGGCAGCCCGTTGATAGGGCTGCCTGGTATCCTAGACGCCGTCCTGACCACACCACCGGGCCCCACCGGACTCCTGGCACCCTGAGTAGTTCGGATCATGCCCTACATGTCGCGCTGGTATTCGGCTTCAAGTGGAGAGGGGGGCTCATGAGAACAGCCTTCGCATTTCCGGCGCACCAGGTGGGAAAAGATCCCCTCGGTGCTCTGCCATCTGATCGACATTCCTAAAGTATATCGTGCCGGGCCCAAGCCAAAGGCAGCGCCTTACGCCAGTCCTCCACCAACTTACCTCGGGCAACGTCATCCTCTGGCATAGTGGAGTCGAACTGCACGACGGGCGGACGGGAAGGAAGGGAAGACTGCGCAGAAGAGAAAGACAGGAAGAACGCGACAGATGGAAGGGTACTACTGCCCGCTTACCCGCCCTTCCGCGCGCTCCCCTTTTTCCAGAACGGCCGGCTCACCACCTCGGCGGGCAACCGCTCGCCCCGGCACTCCACCTCGAACTTGGTTCCCACCTTCGCGGCGGCCGCGGGGAGATACGTCGTACCGATAGCCACGCCGAGTGACGGGCTCATCGTGCCGCTACGGACCACGTCCACCTCGCGCCCCTCGTGGTACACCGGATATCCGTGCCGGGGGAAGCCGCGGCCCTGCAGCTGAAACCCGATCAGCTTACGGGTGACTCCGCGATGCTTCTGCGCCTTCAGCGCGGAGTCACCGGTGAACGGTGAACCTTTATCCAACTTCACAATCCATCCCAGGCCCGCTTCCAGCGGCGTGGTGTTCTCGTCGATCTCGTTGCCGTAGAGCGCGTAACCCATCTCGGTCCGGAGCGAGTCGCGGGCGCCGAGCCCGATTGGCTTGGCCCCACCGCCGATGATCGCGTCCCAGAGCTTTACCGTGTCTCGCTCGCGGCAGTACAGCTCGAATCCATCCTCGCCGGTATAACCCGTGCGCGAAATGAAGCACTCGGCGCCCGCCACCTTGCCGGTGACGAAGTGGTAGTAGGCCACGTCGGGCAGGTGGGTGGCAGTGAGTTGCTGGAGGACACCTTCAGCGTGAGGGCCCTGCACCGAGAGCAGCCCCACCTCGCTGGAGATGTCCTTGAGGCGCACGTTGATGCCCCCCTTCTGCTCTACGATGTGCTCCCACGCCTTGGCGGTGTTCGACGCGTTTACCACGATCATCAGCTTGTCGTCGAAGCGATACACGGTGCAGTCGTCGACGATGGTGCCTTCGCCGGTAAGAATGGCTGAATATTGCACCCCTCCCGGCTCCAGAGCGCTCACATCGTTGCAGGTGACCCGGTTGACGAAGGCGTTTCGGTCCGGTCCCGTAATCTCGAACTGCCCCATGTGGGAAATGTCGAACACGCCGACCCCCGAGCGCACGGCGTGATGCTCGGCCAGGATACCGCCGGGATACTGCACCGGCATCTCCCAGCCGGCGAAGGGGACCATTTTGGCACCGAGATTTCGGTGCGCATCGAACAAGGCGGTACGTCTGAGTGTCGGGGTAGCTGTCATCTGTACCTCAAAAGCGTAAGCGGGAACTGAAACTGCGTAAGCGGTAAGCGGGTTGTCATTGACAGCACTCACATGTCATCCTGAGCGAAGCGAAGGATCGGCCCGCCTACATCGGCACAACGACCTCGAACGGACGTCGCATTGAGCGATCCCTCGCATGCGCTCGGGATGACGTGCGAGTGCTGGGGCCGCGGCTCGCCTTTGCCAACCTACGGCTGCTTTCCCGCTCACCGCTTATGCCTTGCTTTCCCGCTCACGCTTTTCCCATGAGCGTGGCCATCACCGCCTTCTGCACGTGCAGCCGGTTCTCCGCCTGGTCCCACACCCGCGACTGCTTCCCCTCGATGACGGCTTCGGCCACCTCTTCCCCGCGGTGCGCTGGCAGACAGTGCAGGAAGATGGCGCCGGGGTCGGCCGCCTTCATCAGCTTCTCATCCACCATGTAACCCTGGAATGCCCGGGCCCGTTTCTCCTGCTCCTCCTCCTGACCCATGGACGCCCAGACGTCGGTGTTTATGACGTGCGCGCCGCGCGCTGCCTCCTGAGGATCGCTGGTGACGGTGATCCGGGCCTTCTTCTGATTACGCTGAAGAATCTCCGCGTTGGGCTCGTAGCCTTTGGGGCACGCCAACCGCAGCTCGAAGCCGAGACTGCCGGCCGTGTTGATCCAGCTGTTGGCCATGTTGTTGCCGTCACCGATCCAGGCAACGACCTTGTCCTCCCACCCGCCCAGCGCCTCACGCACCGTCAGCAGGTCGGCCAGCACCTGGCAGGGGTGCAGTAGATCGGTGAGGCCGTTGATTACCGGTATGGAACCGTACCGCGCCAGCTCCTCGACGTCGGCATGGTCGTAGGTGCGGATCATGATCCCATCGAGGTAGCGTGAGAGGACCCGGGCGGTATCGCGAATCGGCTCTCCCCGCCCCAGCTGAATGTCACGCGAGGAGAGAAACAGCGCATGCCCCCCGAGCTGGTAAGCGCCCACCTCGAACGAAACCCGGGTGCGGGTTGAGCTCTTGGCGAAGATCATCCCCAGCGTCTTGCCCAGGAGAGGCTTCTCCCGGTACTCGCCCCGTTTCATCCGGGCGGCCAGATCGAAAAGTGCGACGAGCTCGGACTGGCTGAAGTCGGGGATGGCGAGAAAATGGCGAACGGGACTCATAAAGCGCGAGTTAGGGGCTCAAGTGGAATAACATCGGGGACATGCCCTTACCGGGAGGGGATTGTAGCGACGGGTGAACGGAGGGGCAAGGAACTATTGTGTCTTCGGACTGCCATTGACGGTTCTGGTAACTGGGTGCATATCCGCATCACAGGCTAGACGTCGGCTTCACGAGGAGGAGATATGCCCGACTATGACAAAGGGATTGCATCGGTGCGACTTCGGCATCCGAAGGAGGACCGCGAACTGGAGGTAAGAATCAACACTACAGATGTAGCAGTAGACGCGGTGTTTATCACGGTGGATGCAGTGAACAAGATCCTCATGCCGGTGTACCAGGCAAAGCCTGCTGAAGCTGCCGACCTGCGCAGGAGGGTAGAGGAGCAACAACGGGACGGCACCTGTCTGGTGATACATCAGTACAGTTGCAGGATTTTCGTGCCGCCCATCGA
>JACCRS010000135.1 GCA_013813435.1 Gemmatimonadales bacterium | reverse complement strand
GGCGGCGGTGCTGCTAAGCTCCGGTGGGCCGGTTTACTTCGACAGGCTCGTTGGCCTCCCCAACCCATACGCCGAGCACACCGCGTACCTGGCGGGCATGCCGGGCCTCCGAGCACCACAAATCCAGATCTCAATCTGGCGGTGGCTTCAGACCCATACGTTCGTTCCGTTCGGGAGCATTTCAGCGATGCCAAGCATGCACGTCGCGGCGACCGTCATCATGGCGCTCGGCAGTTGGGAACGTTCGCGATGGCTGGGCATGGTGGGATGGCTCTACGTCCTGGTGATTCTGGTCGGCTCGGTGCATCTCAACTGGCATTACGCGATCGACGGCTATGTGGCTATCCTGGGGACCCTGGCCATCTGGTGGCTCAGCGCCTGGGTGGTTCGGCGCTATGCGTGAACCAGAACGTCATAGTGCCCGTGGCTCGTGCCACCCATCCCGGCCCCGGGAATGACCCGGTGAGCTTGAGATCTCGCATTTCCGGTGACCATCTGGCGGCGGCGGTACCCGCCTCGTCTGCAGGCAGTCGATTCCTGGGGCAGGCGCGGGATATCGTCGCGGTCGTGTGGCGGGAGTTACGCCTGCTGGTTTTGATCGGCTCGGTGTCTCTCGGGCTCGCCGTGCTACTTCGGTATGGTCTGGGAATTCCGATTCCGTTGGACCGCATCACGGTGCCGAGCCGGATGGAGCGGGCGTTGCGTTACGCCATGCTGCTGGGGCCGTTCGTCATCGCCATTGGCATTGCCCGCTATCGGTGGACCTTGCGTCGGCCGGACGGGGGGCCAGTTAGGGGGTTGGCCGGCTGGCTCCAAGCGTTCGCTTCCGTGAGGCTCGAAGCGCTGGCATCCCGGGCGGTACTCGCCGGGGCCACCTTGGTGCTGCTGGCTGTGCTCCTCAGCATATTCGCCCTGTGGAAGGCGAGCATTCCCCTTCTATCGCCGTGGCATTGGGACGTGACGTTCATGAATCTGGACCGGTGGCTTCATGGCGGCGTACTGCCGCAGGATCTCACCCGCCGGTGGTTCGGCACCAGTGCCACAGTGTTTCTTGATCAGATGTATTTCACCTGGTTCCGTCTGCTGGCTCTTTTCGCAGTGTGGCAATCATTCCGGCCACCCTCGCCGAGCCGTATCCGAACCCTCCTCAGCCTGGCCCTTGCCTACGCCCTGCTCGGTAATTTAGGGGCGGTTCTGCTCAGCTCGGGCGGCCCGGTGTACTTCGAGCGGCTGGTGGGAATGCCCAGCCCCTACGCCGATCATGCGGCTTACCTGGCGGCAATTCCTGACCTGCATGCAACCCAGATCCAGGGTCGGATCTTGGAGTGGCTGGAGAACGATCGGTATGTACCGTTCGGCACCATGTCGGCCATGCCCAGCATGCACGTGGCGGTGGCTACTGTTATGGCTCTCGCTTGCGGGGAGCGGAACCGCTGGCTCGGGTTGGTGGGCTGGATTCACCTGCTTTTAATCCTGGTCGGCTCGGTTCATCTAAACTGGCACTATGCAGTGGACGGCTACGCGGCCATTCTAGGAACCTGGCTGATATGGCGGCTCAGCGGCCGGGTGGTACGCGCGACGCGTAAGCGATTGCCCTAACCGATTCTCGCCGTTATCCTTTGCCCCTGCTACGCCGGGGTTCTGTGCGCCCCTTCTCCTGGGGATCGGATACCATAGTGAAGCTGCTGGGTGCACTGGAGAAGCCGTTCTACACCACCGTCAAACCGTTGGTGGAGCGTCTGATCCAGGCCGGGGTGCGGCCCAACACCATCACCACGGTGGGGACGGGACTGGTACTCGTCTCCGCCGTCGCATATGCCACCGGTCATATCCGGCTGGGCGGGGCGTTGCTGCTCCTGAGCGGTGTGGCGGACACACTGGATGGCCAAGTTGCCCGAGGTGGAGCCATGGTCACCCGATTTGGGGCCTTCTACGACTCGACCCTCGACCGGGTGGGAGATGGCGCCACCTTCATAGGGATCGGAGCGTTCCTGCTCACCGCTTCAGATGTGGCGTACCGGACTCCGGCCGTCATTCTGTGCATGGTGGCCATACTTGGCTCGGTCCTGGTGTCCTATGCCAGGGCCAGGGCCGAAGGACTGGGACTCGAATGCAAGGTGGGCATTGCACAGCGCGCCGAGCGGATTCTCGGACTCGGCATTGCCTCGGTGATCTTCGGGGCCGGGCCGCGAGCCGTGCTGCTGGAGGGCATCGTGGCCCTGCTTGCCATCGCGTCGCTGATC
>JACCRS010000129.1 GCA_013813435.1 Gemmatimonadales bacterium | reverse complement strand
TGGTGCCCAACGACGTGGTTGCGGTGAGTCCCGCCGGCGGGAGTACCGGCGGCATGGTGACCGTCGCCGGCTCGCTGCTGCCCGCCCGGTACTGCCCGGTGTCGGGATAGGTAGCTACCACCAGGTAGGTGTACGTAGCCTTCGGACTGCGGCCTAGATCCTCGTAGCTCACCGGCGGGCCCGAGACGCCGCTGTTCCCACCCGGCACCATAGGCGCTGGCCCTTTATAGGCGGTAGGGTCGTAGGCCAGCACCATATTCGGATTGACCGTGAAGGCGCTGACGAGCGTGGCCGCGCCGGACCCGCTGCTCCGGTAGAGCTGATACCCGGTGGCCGCGGGGACTTGCGAGTAGGTGACTCGTGCCGTGGTCGGACCGAGCGCCGTTGCATAGATCATGGCGGGCGCCGGTCCCGCCGGACGAGAGTCCCGGCGTTCCAACTTTCCCCCAGGCAGGGGAATTCGCTCACCCACCTGGGCCACCGCAATTTGGGGCAACACAAATACAGCGAGGATGAGGTGCCTCATGGGACTGGCACGCTGGCGACAGCCCGCTCCCACATCCGGATGTAGCCCTCGGCCGAGCGGAAGAGCGGATCGAGGTCCCGATTGGTAAGTCCTATATTCTTGAGATCCTGAACCAACTCCGGAAGCAGCCCGAAGTGCGCGAGGCCCTCGGTGTTGTAATCGAACGTGCGAGTTCCGGCCTGGCTCGCTGGCAGCGTCCCCCACGCGCGCGTCGCGACCGGGTAGGCAACCTTGGTGGCCGGAATCTCCCCCGGGCAGTGGGGACCGAAGCGAGGAGCCGCGAACTTGGTCAGGAACTGGTCGGTGGCGAGGCCGACGGCCGCCTTGTCGGGACCACCCATCTTGTCCACGGCGTACAGGTAGGACTGGGCCATGGTTCTCGTTGTGCCAGGGCAAGTGTTGGCGACCGCGCCGCGCCAGCTCGGCGTGTAGGTCTTCGCCGCCTCGGCGCTCATGCCCACCGAGACCATGCCGCCGGCCGAGTCTATCGCTGCGAGCCATCCATCCGACTTTTCTCGTTCCGAGCTGTGACCATCCAAGGCGGTGCCGACGAAGCCCGTGTGGCCACTGAGAACCGGGTAATGGCGCAGTTTGGTGAGGGCGAGGACGGTGTCGGTCGTGTGCATCCCCATGTGGTCGATGTCGATGATCATTCCCTTGTTCATCATCGATGTGATCAGGTGGGCACCGAGCTGGGTCAGGCCCTGGGTGTTGCACGTCTTGGCAAAACCACTCGCGGAGCAGTCCTCGTCCGCGACACCGGGGCCGGTCAGCCCGCCCGGATTGGCGGCACTGCTGTTGAGCTTGAACAGGGTGCTGCCGGTGAGCGCGAAGCCGCCGAAGGCGTTGTCGGCGAGGTGGACGGGAAAGAGGTGGCGCACGCCCTTCCCGTAGTATATGTCGAGCTGCGTATTGACCGTGTTTGCGTCACATTCTCCCTTGCCGCAACCGAACAGCTTGTCGACTTCGATGCCCAGCACCACCGCGAGCTTGCCGTTGGAAATGATCTGTCTGGCCTGCTCCGGCGTATAGGCGATGCGAAACCATCCGCGCCCGGGGCCACCGCTCTGGAGGTCGATGACGGCCTCCATGCTCTTGGCGGCCTGAATCTGGAGATCCGCAGCGCTCATGTCGTCGCAAGGTGCTGACTTCTCGATGAAGAGCGAGCACAGCAGGCTGTTGTTTACCGCGAGCGCGACCATGAGCCGCAGGCCGCCCTGGTAGGCACGGTGAATCCAGTCGGAGTACATCTGCTGATGGTTGAGGGTATTCCAGTGGGGCCATCCAGCGAAATCCGGGTAACCGCCGGTTTTGTGGCCTGCGCGTTCGCCGTAGGCGCTGCCGATCACGTCGAGACCGCCTAGCGGACCGTGGACCTTATCGCATGGAGCGAGCGCCGCCTCGATCGGACCGAACGCCTCACCAGAGAGCAGTCTTCCACCCGCGGCCAGGTTCGCGAACGGATGCGTGTGCGTGTCCGCAAAGCCGACGACGGGCGGGGGGGTCGCTTTGGTCGTCGTCGTCGTCGCGGTCGCGGAGACGATGACGGGCGGGACAGTCTTGTAACCCTTCTCACCGGTGTAGACGGCATCGTAGACGGCGTCGATCCGGTAGTTGTACGAACTATTGGGCTTCACACCATTGTCCTGATACGACCTATTCACCCCGGCGTCGCCGACCTCCGCGTTATCGCGGAAGACGACGTATCGGGTGGGGCGAAGGGTCTCATTCCAGCTGAGAGCCACGGCATTGGCCGAGGGGTTCACCGAGGCAATGGTGAAGGGTGGCGGAGGCGGCATTGTCACCTCTACCGCGTCAGCGCTTCCTGCGGCGCTGTCGCGGTAGAAGGCCGCCACCGAGACGAAATACGTCCTCCCGGGCTGTAGCGGGGTTACGGTCTGCTCCAGTGTTGCGGCACCGGCGGTCATGGAGCCCGCCCCGGGGTCGTCAGCCAGCCGGAGCTCTTTGCCCGCCCCTCCCCCCGCGCACACCCTGGACGGAGGCAGAGTGTCACTCCGGTATAAGGTCGTGGACCCTCCGAAGCTGGTGCCGATAGAGATGAGGCTGCCGGCCGCGCACGCGGGGAGCTCCCACGAGACTTTCAGCGTTATGGGGCTTACCGCCGATAGCTGGACGCCGGTCGGGGCGGCCCCTTTGGCCCGCCTGTCTCTGGCCCACATGTCTTCCAGGATTTGGTCCTTGGAGGGGATCACCACCGGCACTTCGCTGCGGGTCGGGTCTCCGACCCCGGGCCGCGAGACGGGCACCCGCACCGGCTCGGCCGTACGGGGCCGGCGCTGAATGGGGACC
>JACCRS010000102.1 GCA_013813435.1 Gemmatimonadales bacterium | reverse complement strand
GTCTTCGACGGTGAGCTGAATCAGCGCGACCGGACCCTGGAAATCACGATGACCGAGCCGCTCTCCATCGTGGCTATGCCGGGTGGCGAGGCCTGCCTGCTCTACGGCTCGGCGTACCTGGAGCTGCTGCGCGGTCTCACCGGGTTCGAGGACGCGCTACTGCACGTGAACTGCCTGGGCCGGGGGGACAGTGCCTGCCTGTGGCGCACCGCGCTGGCGGAGGTGTACGAGTGATCGATCAGGGCGAGCTCCAGGAGGCGCTCGCGGTGGCCGGAGTCGATGGCTGGCTGCTCTTCGACTTTCACGGCCTCAACCCGGTCGCGGGCCGGGTGCTGGGGCTGACCGGGATGAATACCCGGCGCCTCTTCGTGCTGCTCCCCCGAGGGGGTGAGCCCATCGCGGTAGCCCACAAAATCGAGCTGCAGGGTCTCGAGGGGTTTCCCGGACGCGTCATTCCGTACGCCAGATGGAGTGAACTGCACGCCGCTCTGGAAACGTTGGTGTCCGGGCGGAGGCTGGCGATGGAGATCTCGCCCGAGGATGCGGTACCGTATCTCGACCGGGTTCCCTATGGCGTGGTCGAGCTGCTTCGGCGGCTGGGTGCCACGGTGGTGCCGTCGGGAGCGCTGGTCTCGCGCTTTGCGGCGCGGTGGAGTGCGGCCGAGGCCGACGATCACCGGGCCGCGGCGGAGATTCTGGCTTCGGTTGCCCGGGAGATATTGGCCAAAGCGGTGGATGAGACCGATGCCGGGCTCAGCGAGTCGGCGCTGCAGGCGAGAGTCGTGGCGGCAGTCGAGGGCCGGGGGCTGGTGTTCGACGATCTGCCGATCGTCGCCTTTGGAGCCAACTCGGCCAAGCCGCACTATGAGCCGCATCCGGGGCGCGACGCAATACTGCGGGCAGGAGACGTCATGCTGCTGGATCTCTGGGCCGGTAGAAGCCGTAGCACCGTATTCGCCGACCAGACCTGGATCGGATTCGCAGGAAGCCGGCCGCCGGCGCGAGTCGCGCTGGTCTGGCGCACTGTGAGTGAAGCCAGAGACGCGGCCATAGAGCTGATTCAGCGCGCCGCGGCGGAGCGCCGCCCGGTTGCGGGATACGAGGCCGACCGCGCGGCCCGCGGCGTCATCGAGGCCGCGGGTTTTGGCGATGCGTTCGTGCACCGCACCGGGCACTCGATCGACCGTGACCTCCACGGCTCCGGACCCCACCTCGACGATTACGAGACCCATGACGACCGGCTGCTGGTGCCGGGGGTGGGGTTCTCGGTGGAGCCGGGGATCTATCTGGCCGGAGAGTTCGGGATGCGCAGCGAGGTAAACGTGTTCTGGGCCGAGCCGGGACCCGAGGTGACGCCGGGTGAGCCGCAGGTGGAGTTGATAGTAGCTGGGAGCTAGGAGCAGGGAGTCGGGAGCCAGTCATTGCGAGTCGCGTAGCGGCGAAGCAAACTCGCGGGTCAGCTCCTGACTCCTGACTCCCGATTCCTGACTCCCGACTTGCACCACCCCCTTACCAAACTTCCTCTTCCGCTGTATCATCGCGTCCAGCAAACCAGGTTACGACAGCGCTACATGGGCGCGGCGGCAGAGGTACAACGGCGCGCTCGCGAAACTTTTTCACGCCTCGCAGGTGGGGTTTCGTTCCGAAGGGTGGAAGTTCGACCGCCGGCGTTCCAATGGGCAACTTTGTCAGTTTCAGAGAGTTACATCGGCACCATAGGACGGACATGTTCGCGTGACCATTCCTTGACATCAGATTTTGCGCACCTCATATTAGGCACCCGACCGACTGCGGTCGACGCTTATCCATGTGGTTTTACGCCGTCCCCCATCACCCAATGCACCAGACATTCCACGCAGTCGCATTCCGTTCTAGGCCATTGGCCTAAAGGGGAGGCGTGTATGCCTCCCGCTCCAAGATGGCAGTAACCGCAGGTCCACGCCTTTGGAGGACGTATCCATGAAGCAAAGCTGTGTCAGCGCCTTCGCACGCGCCGCGCGGAGCCTCGCGCTCGCGGCAGTCGTATTGGGTTTCGGAGCCGGATCGCTCCTGGCCCAGGGCTCGACTGGTAAGATCGAAGGCAGGGTGCGTGACCAAGCGGGCGCACCCATTGCCAACGCTCAGGTGTTCCTGGTGGGCACCGCGTTCAATGCGCTCACTAATCCGCAGGGCTACTACTTCATCAACAACGTACCCGCCGGCACCATCAGCGTCCGCGCCGCTTTCATCGGCTACAAGTCGACGCAGGTCGATGGCGTGAAGGTGCTGGCCGGCCAGACCGGTACGGTAGACATCCAGCTGGAGCAGACGGCGGTCCAGATCCAGGAGATCACCGTCGTTACCCAGACGCAGCCGCTGGTGCCTCGAGACGAGGTCACCACCAAGCAGCGTATCGATGGTGAATTCACCAGCAACCTGCCGGTCGACCGGCTCAACAACGTTCTGGCATTGCAGCCGGGCGTGGTGTCCAGTCCCACCAACAACACCCTGTCGATCCGCGGCGGCCGCACCGACGAAGCCGTCACCTATGTGGACGGCGTTCCGATATCCCCGGGGTATCGGGGCGGCAACAACGTCGGATCACTGGGAACCGAGCTCAGCGTGGCCACCAACGCGCTGGAAGAAGCGTCGGTCACCACCGGATCGGCATCGGCTGAATTTGGCAACGCGCAATCGGGCGTCATCTCGGTGCAGACCAAGACCGGCGGAAGCAGCTACACCGGCAGCTTCGGTTATGAGAGCGACGAGCCTTTCGGCAAGAACATCAGCCTGGGCTTCAACCGCCTGCAGGGCAGCTTCGGCGGACCGATCACCCGCAATCTCACCTTCTTCCTTTCGGGCGCACTCGAGGGGCAGAAGTCGATCGCGTCCGGCATAGATGCGCAGCTGTCACCCATCTTCGTGCAGGCCGGCATCGACACCACGGTGGCCGTTCCCACCGCTCTAGGCGATCCGACGGCCGACACCACCATGGTTCCGGTGTACAACTATGCCGCCTACCGGGGCGACTGCGATGAGTTCTCCGGCAGCGCCGATCCCGGCATCGCCGACAACTATGGGGTTGACTGCCAGGGCGGGCGCACTCCGTACTCGGCTCGTTCAACCTACCAGCTGAACGGCAAGCTGAACTACACCTTCGGCACTGGTTCCCGGATCTCGTTGACCGCGCTGGCCAGCCAGTTCCAGGGCCGCGCTTTCAGCCAGAACCGCGACCAGACGGGGCGGGTTCTGACCTACCAGAACCTCTACAACCCCCAGGCCTTGATAGCGTTCCGCCAGTGGAGCCGGGTGTTCACTCTCAACTGGACCCAGAACCTCACCAAGTCCACCGAACGGGCGCTGGCGCTGGAGACCTTCCTCTCCTACCAGCAGGACCGGACCCTCCAGGGGCCGATGACCACGGAAGGCGAGGCCAGCACCCGCGATCCCTTCGGCGGATTCCTGGTCGGACCAATCGACTTCTTGTTCGACTTCGGCAACTTCGACCTCAACGACGAGCTGGTGAACAACTATCGCCAGAATCTGGCCGGCACTCGGCGCTCGCCGCTGGATCTGGAGAACCGGGTGCAGTACGCCACCACCGACGTCTATCGGAACAACGCCTACGGGTTGTACAACCGGGGCTCGGCCGGCGCCGACATGCAGTTCTACGACAACGGCATCGGCTCACCGTTGGGAACGCGGTTGGTCATGTACCGGGAGAACCGGCTGGTCGGCAAGGCCAACCTCGACTGGCAGTTCGACCGCTACAACCGCTTCAAGTTCGGCGGCGAGATTACCCGCTACGACCTGGGGAACTACTCTCACCAGCTGGATGACCAGATCTTCTCCGACGTCTTCCTGGAGAAGCCGCTCCGCTACAACCTGTTCGCCGAGGACCGGCTGGACCTGGGCGATGTGGTCCTGGTGGCCGGTCTGCGGTACGACTGGTATCACACCCGGGCCAGTCGGCCGGTGGGCTTCCCTGTCATCACAACTCACCCGGATTTCGATCCGAACAACCCGGATGCATTCTTCAACAACCCCGATCTTTTCCGGGAGGACGAGAGCCACAACTACATAAGCCCGCACATCCAGGTCTCGTTCCCGGTAACTGAGCGGACCAACTTCCGCCTGTCCTATGCCCATCAGGTGCAGGCGCCGGACTTCGGCGTGGTGCTCCAGGGCATCAACAGCGACGTCAACCTCACCAACACCAACAACGTGTACGGTGCCGACGTCGATTTCGGCAAGTCGATCACCTTCGAGTTCGGGCTGCGGCACGCCTTCAACGACGATATGGTGCTGGACTTCGCGGCCTACAACAAGGACAACCTGTCCAACGCCGCCAACCGGCTGGTCTCGCTGCCCGACCCCACTACCGGGGTCAATGGCAACATCCGGTTGCTCACCAACGCCGACTTCGGCAACACCCGAGGCATCGACGTGCGGCTCGACCGGCGGTTCGGCAACCTGTTCAACGGCACTCTGTCGTACAGCTTCCAGGATGCCCAGAACACCGGTTCCGATCCGGACACTTACATCGACTTCGGGTCCCGAGTCCTGAACGCCATCTCGGGTGGCAACCAACCGCCGCCTCAAGCGTCACTGCCCACCGACTTCAACCGGCCGCATACCCTGGCCGCGGCGGCGTCTCTGACTTTTCCGAATGACTGGAACCAGGGCAGCACCGTCGGTACCATCTTCGAGAACGTCGGATTATTCGCTACGTTCCGCTACAGCAGCGGCACTCCTTTCACCGCCTGCTCGCTGGGGTCCACCGACCAGGACGTAGTGTCGGGTGACAACTGCGACCGGGAGTTTCCCGAGGGCTTGAACCAGAGCCGGCTTCCCGCCTTCAAGAATCTCAACCTGCGCCTGACCAAGGGATTTGCGCTGGGCGGTCTGGACCTGACGGCGTACCTCGACGCCCGCAACATCCTGAACTTCCGCAACGTGATCCAGGTCTTCACCCAGACCAACGATGTGCGGAACCTGGACGAAGAGGAGAACGAGTTTGCGGCCAATGCCACGGAGGTGCAGGACGAGGCTATTGTCTCGGGAGTCGACGTCTCAGAAGATGGAACGATCGATCTCACCTTCGGCGACATCGCGGACCCCCGGGCGGGGTGCTCCACCTGGACCACCGAAGACGGTGTGCCGGCAGCTCCCAACTGCGTGGCTCTGATCCGGGCTGAACAGCGCTTTGGAGATGGCGACGGTATGTACACTGTCGCCGAGCAGCGCCGCGCCTCGGACGCCCTGTACAACACGATCCGTGGGGTTCACAACTTCACCGGTGATCCCCGCCGCATGCGGCTAGGGGTCGAGGTGAGCTTCTAATCTGTTCTGCTGCACGGGACGCCAGCCTGGGCTCGGGTCTGACCGGTCCGGCTGGCGTGCCCCAGTTTTCTTCCTGAGAGAGGACGCAATGCACTCCTTTTTGCGTATGAGAAGCGCGCTGTGGGCAGGCTTCGGCGCACTGGCCTTGAGCGCCATGGTAGCCAGTGTCGCCGACGCAAAGCCGAGGCCGGGCAACTCCAACAAGGGTTTCCGCCTCTTCGCCCGGCCCCTCGGGGCCCTCGTGATCAACCGGGTTCTCTGCGGGCTCTCCAGCACCGGCGAGATCTGCGTGGACTCGACCAATTCGTCCACCATCGGCGGCGGATTCTGGCCCAAGGGCACCGCTGACCAGTACGTGTTCAACTCGGGCATCCAGGTTGCCGGCATCATCGGACCGGACGCCAACCCGGAGTGGCAGGGCGACACGACCGGCGCCCAGTTCTTCAGCCCCCGGGGCGACAACGTGGGTGAAGAGTTCCGCCCGATCTACAATGCCAACAACCCGGACGACGTGGCCAACTGGCCCCAGGCGGCCTTCGTGCCCCAGGGCGACGCCAGCGAGGAGCTGTTCAATCCGCTGCTCCGCGGCCGGGTCTCGGCATCCCAGGGCGACGTCTGGTTCGTCTCCTGGGAAGGCAATCCGGCGTTCAGTGCCGGCCGCGAGCATCCCCTCGGCGTCCTGATAGAGCAGCGCGGCCTGGGGTTCAACTTTCCGGCCGGCAACGAGGACGTTCTCTACTTCATCTACACCTTCTACAACATTACGGCGACGGACCCGGCGGCCTATGCGGCGGTACGCCCCGGCATGCGGGAGATCCTGGTCGAGGCCGGCGGCCGCTTCCACGACCTCAACGAGCAGCGGTTCGGCATAACGATTCCAGACGGCGGCTACACTATCACCAACTTCTTCGCCGCTTTCGGCGCCGACATGGACGTGGCCGAAGCCGGAGCCAACTTCGCGTCGGTGAACGTGCCCTTCTCGCTCGGCTATACCTACGAGCACACCTTCGCCCCGGCAGAGGGATGGACCTTTGATCCCCGCATCTTCTCGCCGCCGTTCTTCCCCGGCTCCGGGTTCGTGGGCGTTAAATATCTCAAGAGCCCTCTCGATCCCGTCACCGGCGAAGAGGTGGGCCTGACGCTGTTCAGCAACACCATCAACGGCGGCGCGTTCGATGACCCAGCGAACGTCACCCAGCTGTACCGCTACCTCTCCAACAACATCAGCGTAGCCGCGGGCGATGCCGCCTGTAATACCGGCGACCCCCGCGCCACCCGGATCTGCTTCATCAACAACGGCCAGGAAGACGACATGCGGCACTTCCAGGCCTCCGGCCCGCTCCAGCTGGCGCCAGGCGCCTTCGGCTCCATCGTGGTGGCTTACATCTTCGCCGCGCCGGTCTCGGTCGGCGCCTGCACCGGACCCGGCACCTGTGACCTCAAGCCTGGGGACCCAACTCGCTTGAGCGATCCGGACCGGTTGATCAGTGAGGGTGCCAACGCCATCGATTCCGTCTCGGGCTACGCCGGCTTCCGCGGCCCGACGGCGGAAGGCACCGTGGTGCAGGACTCCATCACCGTGGTGCCCGGCTCATTGCTGGGTAAGGCGCTGGTGGCGCAGGAGGTGTTCCGTAACCAGTTCCTGCTGCCGTTCGCGCCGGAAACACCGGACTTCTTCCTGATTCCGGGAAACAATCAGGTAACCGTATTGTGGCGGGCCACGGCCAGCGAGACCGTCGGCGATCCGTTCTTCGCTATCGCGAATGCGCCGCTCACACCCGAGGGCTCGGTCAACCCGCTGTACGATCCGAACTATCGAAACCAGGACGTCGAGGGTTACCGGGTATATCGCGGCCGGGTCGACTCGCCCAACTCACTCCAGCTCCTGGCGCAGTTCGACTTCAGTGGCACTGTGATCACGGACTTCCAGGGTCAGGTAAATCCTGCAACGACCTGCGCGCCTGAGATCGGGATCAATACACCGACCGATGCAGCCCCCTGCGGGTTCGATTCTCTTGTTGCCGGGGTGGCACCAACCACCAGTGTGGATGTGCCTCTGGTGGGGCCGATCGTGCAGGTGGCCCGGCCGAACCGTGTCCGGCTCGGCACCGGAGAAGCAATTCTGCTCGCCGCTGATACGGCCAGCGTGGGTGGCGCCAGCGGCTGCCTCACCTTCGGCAACCCGGCTGAGTGCGACCTCCGCGACACCGGCGTGCCCTTCGTCTACATAGACGAGACGGCCCGGAACAATCTGCGGTACTTCTAC
>JACCRS010000079.1 GCA_013813435.1 Gemmatimonadales bacterium | reverse complement strand
TTGTAGGGGTCCCAGGTATACAAAATGGTGGCGCGGCGCTCGTTGTCGCCCTTGGTGACGATTTCGCCCTCCTTCACCTGCAGGAGTGCGCCCTCAGGAACCGGGTAGCGGTTGAGTACCCGCTTGGGGTCCTTCGGATCGACGACCAGGATGCCTTCCTTGCTTTCGTCCGACGCCGACTCGTCCTCACGGGTGAGTACCACCCGTATGTTTGCCTTGCTGCCGTCTTCGTACTCCACCGGCACATCGGCCCACTCCAGTCCCTCGGTGTACTTGACCTTGCCGTCGGACCGGGCCCTCCGCTCCGCCTCTTCAGCGATGCGGGACGAGGTGCCGCCGATGTGGAACGTCCGCAGCGTAAGCTGCGTGCCCGGCTCACCGATCGACTGCGCGGCCAGGATGCCCACTGCCTCCCCCATGTCTACCATGTCCATGGTGGCCAGATTGCGGCCATAGCACATCCGGCAGATCCCCCGGCGTGCCTCGCAGGTAAGCACCGACCGGATCTTGACCTTCTCGATCCCGGCGTCGTCAATCGCGTTGGAGATGTCTTCGTCGATCAGCTTGCCGGACTCGACCAGAAGCTTAGGATCGCCGTCTTCATCGAGCTCGTGCGGATCGAACACATCCTCACTCGCCACGCTGCCGAGAATGCGCTCGCGAAGCGGCTCGATAATGTCCTCGCCTTCCTTGAGCGCCGCGATCTCGAGACCGAGAATGGTTCCGCAATCTTCCTCGGTCACCGTCACGTCCTGCGCCACGTCCACCAGCCGGCGGGTCAGGTAGCCGGCGTCCGCGGTCTTGAGCGCCGTATCAGCCAGACCCTTACGCGCGCCATGGGTGGAGATGAAGTATTCCAGCACCGTGAGCCCCTCACGGAAGTTGGACTTGATGGGACTCTCGATGATCTCACCAATGCCACCGGTGAGCTTCTTCTGGGGCTTGGCCATCAGACCGCGCATGCCGGCGAGCTGACGGATCTGGTCCCGGCTGCCGCGCGATCCGGAGTCGAACATCATGAACACCGGGTTGAACCCACCGCGGGAGACCCGCATCGAGTTGATCATTGCCTCGGCCACGTCGTTGTTGGCGTGAGTCCAGGCATCGATCACCTTGTTATACCGCTCGCCGAAGGTGATCTGACCGGTATTGTACGCCCGCTGGAAGCGCTTTACCCGGGCGTCGGCCTCGTTCAGCAGCTCGGCCTTCTCGGTGGGAATCTCCAGATCCTCTACCCCGATCGACACCCCGCCCATGGTGGCAAAACGGAAGCCGAACTCCTTCAGGCGGTCGAGGAAGGTGACCGTGTCGGCCAACCCGGCCCGCCGGTAGCTCTGGAGCACCAGCTCGGACAAATTCTTCTTTTTCATCAGATCGTCGCGGAAGCCCAGCTCGGCAACCACGCGGCGCGGCAGAATGCTGTTGAACAGCACCCGGCCCACCGTGGTCCGGAGCCACCGCGGGGTGGCTTCCTCCGACTCGCGCGGAGGGATATACCAGAAGCAGATGGCGGTGTGGTAACCCACGCTTCCATTGAGAAGCGCCATCTCCAGCTCGGCCAGACTGCCAAAGTACTTGCACTTCTGCCACAGCCGGGCCCGGGTCTCTTCGCTCTTGCCGATGCCCGCCTTGCGGAATTCTTCCTCGAAGCCGGCCGGCAGCTTGGTGAGGAAGTAGCTGCCCAGCACCATGTCCTGCGACGGCTCGGCCACCGGGCGGCCGTCCGACGGCTTGAGCACGTTGTTCGAGGAAATCATCAGCAGCCGCGCCTCCAGCTGGGCCTCGAACGAGAGGGGCACGTGCACCGCCATCTGGTCACCGTCGAAGTCGGCGTTGAACGCCGCGCAGACCAAGGGATGGATTCGAATGGCCTTGCCTTCGACCAGCACCGGCTCGAACGCCTGGATTCCCAGGCGGTGAAGCGTCGGCGCGCGGTTGAGCAGCACCGGATGATCCTGAATGATCTCTTCCAGGATCTCGTACACCTCGGGGCTCTCCCGCTCTACGATCTTCTTGGCCCGCTTGACGGTTTCGGCGATGCCCTTCTCCACCAGCTTGTGAATGATGAAGGGCTTGAAGAGCTCTACCGCCATGGCCTTCGGCAGGCCGCACTGGTGCAACCGGAGCTCAGGACCGACCACGATGACCGAGCGGCCAGAGTAGTCCACCCGTTTGCCCAGCAGATTCTGGCGGAAACGGCCCTGCTTGCCCTTCAGCATGTCGGACAGACTCTTGAGCGGGCGCTTCCCCCGGCCCCGAATGGCCTTCGATCGGCGGCCGTTGTCGAACAATGCGTCGACCGCCTCTTGAAGCATGCGCTTCTCGTTGCGGAGAATGACCTCGGGCGCCTTGTGCTGAATCAGTTTGGTGAGACGGTTATTCCGGTTGATCACCCGGCGATACAGATCGTTCAGGTCGGACGTGGCGAACCGGCCCCCGTCGAGCGGCACCAGCGGCCTCAGGTCGGGTGGAATCACCGGTATCACGTCCAGGATCATCCAGGCCGGGTCGTTCGCCAGGTCGCCCGAGTCGCCGGACGACAGAAATGCATCGACGATCTTGAGCCGCTTGAGCATCTGCTTCTTGCGGTGCTGGCTGGTCTCGGTAGCCACGCCGGAGCGCAGTTCGTCGGCCAGACGCCGGATGTCGAGTCGGCCCAGGAGCTCTCGCACCGCCGGCGCCCCGATGTCGGCCTTGAAGGTGGTGTCTCCCTCATCCCGCGCCTTGCCCCGCAGGGTGAGATACTCGTCTTCGTCGAGCAGCTGGTTCTCTTCCACCTCCTGCTTGCCCGGATCGATGACGATGTAGCTCGAGTAGTAGATGACTCGCTCGAGGTCCCGGAGGGTGATATTGATGAGGTTGCCCATGGGGCTCGGGAGCGTCTTGAAGAACCAGATGTGCGCCACCGGCACGCTGAGCTCGATGTGGCCCATACGCTCGCGCCGCACCTTGCTGAGCGTCACCTCGACGCCGCACCGGTCGCAGATCACCCCGCGATAGCGGATCCGCTTGTATTTGCCGCAGTGGCACTCCCAGTCCTTCACCGGTCCGAAGATCCGCTCGCAGAAGAGGCCGTCCTTCTCCGGCTTGAACGACCGATAGTTGATCGTTTCCGGCTTGGTGACCTCACCCCACGACCACCAGGTGCGCTGGCCCTGGAGCTCCAGGCGCTCGCGTTCCTTGGGATCACGCGGCCCGCGAATTTCTTCGGGCGCGGCTATGCGAATGCTGATGTAGTCGAAACTCGAGCTCTTGGGCTCGCGACCGCTGCGAAAATCAATCATTGAGAACCTCTATTCGTCGCCGGCTTCGGTGGTCCCCAGGGTAACCTTGAGGCCGAGCGCCTGCAGTTCCTTCACAAGGACGTTGAACGACTCGGGGATGCCGGGCTCCGGCAGATTCTGCCCCTTGACGATGGCCTCATACAACTTGCTGCGGCCGTTCACATCATCCGATTTGACCGTGAGCATTTCCTGGAGGACGTGGGCCGCGCCGTATGCCTCGAGCGCCCAGACCTCCATCTCTCCAAACCGCTGACCGCCGAACTGTGCCTTGCCGGCGAGCGGCTGCTGAGTCACCAGCGAGTACGGGCCGATCGAGCGGGCGTGG
>JACCRS010000077.1 GCA_013813435.1 Gemmatimonadales bacterium | reverse complement strand
TGGGACAGATCCACACATAGCTTCCGGGCTCGAGGTACTGCGTCACACTGGAGGAATCACCCGGAGCAGTGCCGCCTGGGCCGCCGAACCGTTTCACCCACTTAGGCCGTGGTCCGGACGTGCGGATCGCTTCTGCGTATGCGTCCACCATTTCCGCGACCGTCCTTCCCGGCTCCAATTGTATAATGTGGCCATAGTGGACCTCCTCGCCTTGGTTGGCCAAGCGGAAGGTGGTCCATCCGCCAGGGACCGAATCAGGGGCCTGAAAAGAGTACTCGGTGGCGGTGAGGGAGACCACGTTTGGTGCGGCGGTCTCGCCTCGGTCAACCGCCTTGTCTCTGGCCGTACAGGCCGCGAGGGAGGCGATACAAGCGATTAATAAGATGGAGCGAGTAGACACGACAACCCCCAGGGCGAGAGTGATTGATGTCGACACCGCGGTCTGTAACCGCGAAGATGTCGTCCCCAATGACAGGCCTCCAGTCGGGCTCGAACGAGCCGTCAGCATTGACTTCGCTCATTCTCAGCGCGTTCGCAAGGGAGCGCGGAGCCGAACGGGCACTGCGGAAGCGGAGGGTGAGCACGCCATTGCGAGTTGGATTGCCGACAGCTCTGCCTCCGGAACATCGACGCATTGGGGCCAACACCCGCAGCGCCTTTTGCTTTCGACATGATTGCCAGCAACTCACCGAGCCGGCGAGAAGGGCCGTTCACACTGAGCGCGAGCCCGCACGTTGAGATATACGATTTCCAAGGCTTCCCGCCATTCTCGCGGAGTATTCAACGACGTTCGCTGGGCGATCCTAACAATTGCGTTAAGGTCGCGCTCGGCGAATGCTTCGTCGGACCATTCGAGGGCCAAGACCTGGATCTCAGTATCGAATTCGCTTGTCCGATGCGCGGAACTCAGCTAGCCAACGGACCCATTACGATCGAGTAAGCATTGAGCTTCGAAGAGGCAGTGCGCGCGGTCTTTGAAGCGGCGCGGCAGACTGGGCCTGCTACCATTGGCCTCAAAGGCTCGGCGCACATAGAAGTATAACCGACGTAGAACCCGGCTTTGATACTACCAAAGAAAACAGCCGCTGCGAGTCTCTAACTCGTTGCGGCTTTTGGGTTTCTGTTAACGCGCCCGAAGGGACTCGAACCCCTAACCTTCTGATCCGTAGTCAGATGCTCTATCCAATTGAGCTACGGGCGCCCTTGCAATTCTTTCGGCAAAAACTACATGGGCGGTACAAGACTCGAACTTGTGACCTCCACGATGTCAACGTGGCGCTCTAACCAACTGAGCTAACCGCCCGGCGGAACGGCGGAACGGCGGAACGAGGGAACGGCGGAAGGATCGCTCCGTGCCACGGTAGCTTCTCTGAGCACCGGGGCTACCGTTCCGCCGTACCATCGTACCGCCGTTCCGCCATAGCGGGGGTGGGATTTGAACCCACGACCTCCGGGTTATGAGCCCGGCGAGCTACCAGACTGCTCCACCCCGCGACGTGTGCTTCAGACTCTGCCGACCGGGACCGATACTACTGGCTAACCCCGGTACCCTCCGACAGTTGAGGTTTGGGCCTGCGTCACAGCCGGCCTGGCGCCTCCGAGAGCGGGAAACGGGACTCGAACCCGCGACCCCAACCTTGGCAAGGTTGTGCTCTACCAACTGAGCTATTCCCGCGAAGCGGATGATCTTAGCGTGCCGCCCGTTCGGGCGCAACGACCCGTGCGCACGATTGTGAACCGGCCGAAGAGGGGCAATGGAGGCGAGGGGGATCGAACCCCTGACCTCGTGAATGCCATTCACGCGCTCTCCCAACTGAGCTACGCCCCCGCGAGATTTTCCCGTCTTCGTTCGGCACCGCCGCAGCACGGAAACGTAGCCCGCGAGGAAACCAGTGTCAACGCGATTCTATATCATGAGTAAAGAGCCCCGGTCCCCTCGCGCCAGGAAAAAAAGCGCCAAGATCATCGGTGTTTTCGATAGCGAGCGCGACATCCTGGACCAGTATCTGTTTGAAGTCGCCAAGACCCCTCTCCTGACTCCTCAGCAGGAAGTGGCCATCGCCCGGCGCATTACCTCCGGCGATGCCGAGGCCATGCACGAGCTGATCCGAGCCAACCTACGCTTCGTCATCTCCGTTGCCAAGAAATATCAGAACCGCGGCATGGGTCTCACCGATCTTATCGGGGAGGGCAACGTCGGGCTGCTCACCGCTGCCCGGAAGTTTGATCCCGACCAGGGTGTGAAGTTCATCTCCTACGCCGTCTGGTGGATCCGGCAGTCCATCCTCGCCTCACTCGCACGGCAGGGCCGCACGGTGCGGGTTCCCCTCAATCGTACCGCGGACCTATCCCGGATCGTCCGCAGTGCGGAAACGTTGCGCAAAGAGTTGGAGCGGCAGCCCAGCCCGGAAGAGATTGCCCATGCCACTGGCCTGACGGTGGAGGTTGTCCAGTCGCTGGCCACCCTCAACTCCGCCGATGTCCGGCTGGATGCACCCCTCGAAGGCGAGGGCGACCGGTACTTGAGCGACCGCTTTATGGCTGACGAGCAAAGCGATCCGGAAGCCCAGGTCCTGGATCAGCTGCTCAACGAGGAGATCGATCGGGCGCTCAGGGCTCTGCAGCCCCGGGATGCCAAGGTCCTGCGGCTCTACTTCGGACTCAACGACGGGCGGGAGCATACCCTGGAGGAGATCGGTGGCATGCTGGGCATCACTCGCGAACGAGTACGCCAGCTTCGCGATCGGGCGCTCAAGCGGCTGCGCGATGGAGATATGGGCCGTGCCCTGGCGAGTTTTGCTGCGTAGAAGTCTAAGTTAAGCGTCTAGAGTCTAGGGCCAACGCACCGGAGGCACAGTCCATGGCGCAGAACGCTAGACCTTTGACTCTGGACCCTAGACTCTCGACTTCTTTACACCCTCTCGTCCGTCCGGGTAGCTTCCGCACGTGACGCCTTCCGCAGCATCCCGTGTACCGCCCGGGGAAGGGTTTATCGCCCACGTAGGCCGCCGAAGTCTGGAAGCCGGGCGAGCCTTGAGCGACGTCGGTACCTGGACCCCGCTGTTGGCAATTCAGATGAGGCGCCTCGGCGTCGACTCGGTTCCGATCGCCATATTCATCGCCGTCTTCACCGGCATCGTACTTTCCCTCCTCTCATCCTACATCTTCACCGGCGCAGTCCCCATGTACTTCGTGGGGGCGCTGGTGGGCAAGACGGTCATGATGGAGTTGGGGCCGGTCCTGACCGGAATGGCCTTAGCCGGTCGGGTGGGTGCCAGCATCGCCGCCGAATTGGGAACCATGAAGGTGAGCGAGCAGGTCGACGCATTGGAGACATTGGCCTACGACCGCTACTCCTACCTGGTCGTGCCGCGGGTGCTCGCCGCCACTCTGATGTTCCCCGTGGTCACCGCTTTTGCCGTTGCGATCGGGGTGGGCTCCGGCTGGATCACGGCGATCAACCTGCTGGATCTTTCGACCGCCGAGTTTCTCAAGGGGCTGAAGCAGTTCTACCAGTTCAAGGACGTGTGGTTCGGCCTGGTAAAGAGCGCCAGCTTCGGTTTCGCGGTGGCGCTGATGGGTTGCATGCGGGGGCTCGCCACCGAGGGGGGTGCCCAAGGGGTCGGGCAATCCACCACCAGTGCCGTTGTGCTGGGCTGTGAGGCGATCCTGGTGCTGGACGCGTTCTGGGCCCTGGTGCTGCTATGAGGTGGGTAAGCGGGAAGCCGGGTAAGCGGGTAAGCAACAGCACACCAAGCGGCATTCAGGCGGGGGCGGATTGTGCCGAGCGCACTTTCCCGCCTACCCGCCTACCCGCTTACCCGCCGTCATGATCGTCCTCGACAACCTCACCAAGTCCTTTGGGTCGTCCAGTATTCTGAAGGGCCTCTCTCTTGAGGTCCCCGACGGTCAGAACACGGTGATCATAGGTCCCTCAGGCTCGGGGAAGAGCGTTACCCTGAAACTCATCGTGCGGCTGCTCGAGCCCGATGCCGGGTGTGTTAAGGTGGATGGACACGATGTAGGAGAGATGGATCGCGATGAGCTGGCCACGCTGCGGGGGCGGGTGGGATACGTGTTCCAGTTTGCGGCCCTTTTCGACTCGATGACGGTAGCCCAGAACATCCGCCTGGGGCTGGTGCGCCGCGGGTATGACGAGAGTGCCATCAGGGAGCGCGTTGAGGAGAGCCTGGAGGTGGTAGAGCTGCTGGGCAGCGAGGACAAACTTCCCGCCGAGCTTTCCGGCGGCATGCGGAAGCGGGTCGGTATAGCCCGCGCGATTGCCCTGAAGCCGCGCTACATTCTCTATGACGAGCCGACCACGGGGCTGGACCCGGTCACCGCCGCGGTAATGGACCAGCTCATGATGCGCACCCGCGATCTTGGCGTCACCGGACTGGTGGTCACCCATGACATGCGGAGCGCCTTCAGCGTAGGCGATCGCTTGGCGATGCTCCATGAAGGGTCGATCCGCCAGGTCGGGAGTGCGCGTGAGATGCAGGCTTCCCATGACCCCGTGGTGCGGCAGTTCATCGAGGGGCGCCCCGAACGGGTGGTGCTCGAACCGCCGGTACGGAGGTCCGCCGGGTGAGACGCAGCAACGAATTCGCCGTGGGCTTGGCGGTACTGGCGGCCCTAGCGCTGGTGATCGGTGGCGCGCTCTGGTTGAGCGAGACAGACGTGAATCAGAAGCAAGCCTCCTACAAGGCGCGCTTCCGCACGGTGGGAGGGCTGGGGGTGGGGGCTCCTGTCACCCTACGAGGAGTCAAAGTCGGCCGCGTCGAAGCCATCCGGCTGGTGGAGAACGAGTGGGTGGTAACGGATTTCACCATCGACCGCTCGATCGAGCTGCCCCGGAAGCCCGCTGCCATTTCCGCGTCTGCCAGCCTCTTCGGCGAGTGGAGCGCCAACATCATTCCATTGGAGCCTCTCCCTGAAGACCCGATCATCCGTAACGCCCTGATCGAGTCGGATCGAGCCGGCGGCGAGGCCTGGCCCGGCGCCACCCTTCCTGACATCGGCCAGCTCACAGCCCAGGCGAGCCGCATAGCGGGAGACGTTGGTGATATTACCCAGCGGATCGGGCAGGCTTTCGATAGCACAGCCCTCAAGAACATGCAGCAGAGCGTCAAGGACCTGGCGGCCATCTCCGGCCGGCTGGTGACCTTCGCCAATGCCCAGACCGACCGCATCGACCGCGTTAGCGAGAACGTGGCGACCACTTCGGATGCCTTTGCCGGAGTGGCAAAGACGTTCGAGGGAGCTGTGGCCCGGCTGGATACGGCCACCAGCGACAATCAGCTCAGAGACATCGTGGACAATTCACGCAGCTCGAGCGCCGACTTGCGACATGCTGCCGCCGACCTTCGTTCGGTAATCGCCGCGGCTCGCGCTAATGAGACAAGCCTGGTGCGGGTGCTTCAGGCGGCAGACTCGCTGATGACCAGAATAGAGGCTGGGAACGGCACGCTGGGAATGCTGGCATCCGATTCCACGTTATACCGGGAAACCACCCGGACGGTGATTCAGTTTCGTGAGCTCCTGACCGACATCCAGGCCAACCCCAAGAAGTATCTCAAGATTTCCGTCTTCTAGGATGAACAAGCGGCGAGCGGAGCTGGAGGTCAGTGCCGGCGGCATCGTGTTCCGCCGGCCGGCGGAAGAGCCCGCCCGATACCTGCTGATCAGAGATTCCTATAAGAACTGGGGCTTTCCCAAAGGGCACCTCGAGGGCGAGGAGTCGCCCGCACAGGCAGCGTTGCGCGAGACCGCTGAGGAAACCGGTCTCGAACGCCTGGTTCTTCACGGGCCGATACGGCTCATCGACTGGCATTTCCGTTTTCGCGGCCGTCATATCCACAAGTACTGCCACTTTTTCCTTTTCGAGAGCCCGGACGGGGAGGTCTGTCCCCAGTTGGATGAGGGCATCACCGCCTGCCAATGGCGGCCCTTGAGTGAGGCACTCGAGCTGCTGAGCTACGACAACGCCCGCGGCGTCCTTAAGCGGGCAGGGGAGATGGTTCGAACGCTCGTAGCCGTAGGGGCAGGGCGGTCGGGAGGGCGGTCGGACGGACGGACGCACCGGCGGACCGGCGGGCAGGCAGAAACAGAGGGCGATGCTGGACAGGCAGAGACAGAGGGCGATGGAGGATATGAAGGACAAAAAACCGTCCGCCCGTCCGCCGGTCCGCCGGTCCACCCGTCCGCCTGACCGTGCCCGCCATTGCCGCGCTGCTGGTGAGCCGTGGAGCCCTGGTTGCCTTACGCCGCACTCTCCCCCGAGGCGGGCCCGGTGTTGTGTCCTGTAGAACACCGGCGGCTTTGCAGCGCCTGCTGCACACGAGGCTGGTGGATGCCGTGGTCCTGGCTCCGCAGCCAGGACTCCTCTCCGACCTTGCTGACATCCGCTCCAACCTCCCGTCGGTTCCCATAGTAGCCTACGCACCGTTCCGTCCCGATGATGGCGAGCTGCTCCTTGCCTGCCGCCGCCACGCCATCGCGGCGGTGGCGGTCGAGGGAGTGGACGATCCGATCGTGGGCGATCTGGTTCTTCGCTCGTCCATCACCGCGGAGCGTCGCCGTGCACTGAGGGATGCGCCTCGCATGCTACGTCTCACCGAGCCGCTCCAGCAATCGGCGTGGGATGTACTAATCGGTGAGGTGGAGCGGCCCATGCGCACCTCCGCCCTCGCCGCCCGGCTGCATATCAGCAGGGAGCACCTGTCCCGCCAGTTTGGGGCGGGCGGTGCACCCAACTTGAAGCGAGTCATCGATCTCACCCGGATAGCTTGCGCCGCCCAGCTGCTCGGCAACCCGGGCTATGCGGTACAGACCGTGGTCCGAGTTCTCCACTTCACCTCGTCAAATCATCTCGCCAGCACCGCTCGCCGCATCGCCAACGTACCCACCAGCGGGCTCGGCGCACTTGGCCCCGGGGGAGTACTCGCGGCTTTTGCTCGGGGGAATACGCGGAGCAGGCGGTAGGGAGGTCCTGTCTTGTCCTCCCTTGAATTGTGATTATTTTCACAAACTAGATTAGACGGCGCACCTTCAGCCAGGCGCAGAAAACCACATGGCTACCGAATCCATTCTACGTCCCGGCGAGTTGAAGGAAATTCTGCTGCGCGAGATTGCGTCGGCGGATCTCGCCACCGAGGACGTCAGCGAAGTAGGTACCCTGCTCGAAGTTCGGGACGGCGTGGCGCGGATCTACGGCCTCAAATCCGCCATCGCCAGCGAGATGCTCGAGTTTACCGCGCATGATACCGGCGAGACAGTGGCGGGGCTCGCGCTCAACCTCGAGGAGGACAACGTCGGCGCCGCCATCATGGGCGACTACCTCAAGCTCAAAGAGGGCGATGAAGTCCGCCGCACGGGCCGACTGCTCGAGGTGCCGGTGGGCCCCGCCATGCTGGGCCGCGTGGTTGATGCATTGGGGCGTCCAGTGGACGGGCGGGGGCCAATCCAGGCGAGTGGCAGCCGGCCGGTCGAGATGGTGGCACCCGGCATCATAGTGCGTCAGCCGGTGAAGGAGCCGCTTCAGACCGGCATCAAGGCCATCGATGCCATGATTCCCATCGGCCGGGGCCAGCGCGAGCTGATCATCGGAGACCGGGGAACCGGAAAGACCGCAATCGCGGTCGACACCATCATTAATCAGAAGGGTACCGGCGTCGTTTGCGTCTACGTGGCCATCGGGCAGAAGCGGTCGACCGTCGCCACCGTGGTTGAGAAGCTGAAGGACGCCGGAGCCATGGAATACAGCATCGTGGTGGTGGCATCGGCGTCGGACCCGGCACCGCTCCAGTTCATCGCGCCATATTCCGGCTGCGCCCTCGCCGAGTACTTCATGTACGAAGAAGGGAAACCCACCCTGTGCGTTTACGATGACCTCTCGAAGCAAGCGGCGGCGTATCGCCAGCTTTCTCTTATTCTCCGGCGCCCGCCCGGTCGCGAGGCGTACCCGGGCGACGTTTTCTATCTGCACAGCCGCCTGCTGGAGCGGGCCGCCAAGATCAACGAGGACGCCGAGGCGGTGAAGTACGATCCTCGTATCAAGAAGCCGGGCGGTTCCTTGACCGCGTTACCCATCATTGAGACTCAGGCGGGAGACGTGTCGGCTTACATCCCCACCAATGTTATCTCGATAACCGACGGGCAGATCTTTCTGACGACAGACCTCTTCTTCGCTAACGTCCGCCCCGCGGTAGACGCGGGCATCAGCGTCAGCCGCGTGGGTGGGAATGCGCAGATCAAGGCCATGAAGCAGGTGGCCGGCCCCCTGAGGCTGAGCCTAGCGCAGTACCGCGAGCTGGAGGCCTTTGCGCAGTTCGGCTCCGACCTGGACCCCGCGACTCAGAAGCAGCTTTCCCGTGGGGCGCGTCTGGTGGAAGTGCTCAAGCAACCGCAGTATCGCCCGGTTCCGGTAGAGAAGCAGGTGGTGATTATCTACGCGGTCACAAACGGCCATCTGGACGCCGTCGAGGTGAAGCACATCCGGAAGTGGGAGCATGACTTTCTGGACTATCTCGAGTCCTCGCACGGCGATGTCTTGAAGGATATCAGGACCAAGAAGGCGCTGGATGACGGAATAACCCGGCGCCTCGCCGGTGCCATCGATGCCTTCCAGAAGCTGTTTGTCTCCGAATAATGGCTAAGAGCCGCCAGCTCAAGGGTCGTATCCGATCGGTCCAGAACACCCGGAAAATCACCAAGACGATGGAGCTGGTAGCCACGTCAAAGCTCAAGCGGGCGCAGGATCGGGTCATCGCAGCCCGGCCTTACGCCGAGGCGCTCAGGCAGGTGATCGCCGATCTGTTCACCCCCGATCTGGCCGATCGATTCCCCCTGCTGCGCCAACCGGCGCCGCCCGCCAAAGGGGGGCCGAGCCGTGCCGCGCTAATCCTGCTTACCTCGAACCGCGGCCTGGCCGGAGGGTTCAACTCCAACCTGATCAAGGAAGCGCGCCGGCGAATCGAAACGCTCGAGCAGCAGGGACACACGGTAGAGCTCTTCGGGGTAGGCAAGAAGGGTATCGGGTTCTTCAAATACCTTGGCCGCAAGATGGCGCTGGAACGCACCGACATCGGCGACCGGCCCAAAGCGGAGCACGCGGGCGAGATCGCCGAGCCGCTGATCGAGGCCTTTGCCGCGGGTCAGCTTGCGAGTGTGGATCTGATTCAGGCGCGGTTCATCAGCGCGCTTCAGACCCCGCCGGCCACGATCCGAATCCTTCCGGTGGAGACCCCAGCCGAAGGTAAGGGCGTTTCTCGCAACTACATTCTTGCCCCCAACGCCGAGGCAATCCTGGAGCGGCTGTTGCCGCTCTACGTACGGAACGCGGTGTACCGCGGGATGGTCGAAACCGCGGCGGCGGAGCACGGAGCTCGGCGCACCGCCATGAAGAACGCCACGGACAACGCCGGCGATATCCTCGAGCTGCTGAAGCGGACCTACAATCGCCAGCGGCAGGCGCAAATCACTCAGGAGATCGCCGAGATCGTTGGCGGCGCGGCGGCGCTACAGGGATAGTTTATGGATCGACCGGGCAGGCACAGGGCCTGCCCCAACCAAGCTCACATCGTCGCGTCACGAGAGCTTTCGTAGGGCGGGGCCCCCGTGCCCGCCCGATTTCAGGAAGAGAGACGAATGGCAACCGCAATCGCAACCGAAAAACTCACTAAGGGCCCGGCGACCAAGCAGAACATCGGACGGGTCGTGCAGGTCATCGGCCCGGTGCTCGACGTCGAATTCGAGCCCGAGCATCTGCCCGAGATTTACAACGCCCTGGAGATCTCCGACGCCAGCCGTCCCGTTCCGGTCAAGCTCACCGCCGAGGTTCAGCAGCACATCGGGCAGAATCAGGTTCGTGCGGTTGCCATGAGCAGTACTGACGGCGTTACCCGCGGTATGGATGTGCGTGACACCGGCGGACCGATCAGCGCTCCGGTGGGCGAGGCCCCGCTCGGACGCATCCTTAACGTGCTGGGTGAGCCGGTCGATGGTGGTCCGCCGCTTCCCGCAGATGTCGAGCGGTGGCCGATTCACCGGCCGACACCGAAGTTTACCGACCTGGAATCCAAGACCGAGATCTTCGAGACCGGCATCAAGGTCATCGACCTCATCGCGCCTTTCGTGAAGGGCGGAAAAATCGGCCTGTTTGGTGGTGCCGGCGTCGGCAAGACGGTGGTCATTCAGGAGCTCATCAACAACGTGGCCAAGGGTCACGGCGGAAGGTCGGTCTTCTGCGGCGTCGGCGAGCGGACCCGTGAAGGGAACGACCTCTACCTCGAGTTCAAGGAAGCCAAAATCCTGGAGAACGTCGCGCTCATTTACGGCCAGATGAACGAGCCACCTGGCGCCCGTCTCCGCGTGGGACTCACCGGCCTCACCATCGCGGAGTATTTCCGCGACGTGCAGCGTCAGGACGTGCTGCTGTTTATCGACAACATCTTCCGATTTACCCAGGCCGGGTCGGAGGTTTCCGCACTCCTGGGCCGCATGCCGAGCGCGGTGGGTTATCAACCCACGCTGGCTACTGAGATGGGCGATCTGCAGGAACGAATCACCTCGACCAACAAGGGATCGATCACCTCGGTTCAGGCGATCTACGTGCCGGCCGACGACCTGACCGATCCGGCGCCGGCCACCGCGTTCGCTCACCTGGATGCGACGGTAGTGCTGTCGCGCGCCATCGCCGAGCTGGGCATCTATCCGGCGGTGGATCCGCTAGACAGCTCGAGCCGGATCCTCGACCCACAATTCGTTGGGCAGCGCCATTATGATGTCGCCATCGGCGTCCAGCGCATTCTGCAGCGCTACAAGGCGCTGCAGGACATCATAGCCATTCTCGGGATGGACGAGCTCAGTGAAGAAGACAAGCTCATCGTCGCGCGGGCGCGGCGAATCGCCCGGTTCCTCTCGCAGCCTTTCTTTGTTGCGGAACAGTTTACCGGCTTCGCCGGGAAGTACGTCAAGCTCGAGGACACCATCTCCAGCTTCGAGCGCGTGGTTGCGGGCGAGTTCGATCATTTACCGGAGCAGGCGTTTTATATGCAAGGTGGAATTGACGACGTGACTGCTCGCGCTAAACAGCTCGCGAGTGGGTGATGCAAGTCACGGTAATCTCTCCCGAGGCCTCTATGTTCGACGGTGAAGCGGACGCGGTAGTCGCTCCCGCCTTCGACGGCCAGGTCGGCATTCTGCCGAACCACGCACCGTTCATGACGCTGTTGGGCGAGGGTACGCTGACGGTGCGCCGCGCCGAGACAGTGAGCCGCTTTTCCGTACGTGGCGGATTCCTTCAGGTGGTCGAGAACCGGGTACGCGTGGTCACCGAACACGTTCAAGGAGAAACTCATGCGCCGTAGTTTATTTGGTGGGCTCTTGGTTGCCGCGCTCGTTGCCCTGTCAGCGAACGAATCGGCGGCACAGGAGACGGGCACTCCGATGTTCAAGGCACCTTATCGCGCCTTCACCAACAACGAATTCGGCGCGGCATTTTCCGATCCGGGCACCGGGGTGAGCTTCGCTATAGAGGGGTTCTATAGCTATGGCCGGGGTACCAACGATTTCGGTTTACGCGCCGGCTTCGCGGATCCCGAGGGTGCGGGCGATAGCCGGATTCTGCTGGGTGGTAACTTTCGCACCCGGGTGTTGAGCTATAGCGAGAGCTTTCCGCTCGACGGCGCTCTTACCGTCGGCGCCGGCCTCAATCTGGGCGATGGAGACGATCTGATATACCTCCCGTTGGGCGTAACCCTGGGCCGGCGTTTCGAGCTCGAGGGCTCGCAGACCACCTTTACTCCCTACGTGCATCCCGTGATCGTACCGGTCCTTGGTGCGAGTGGAGGCAGCGATGTTGGGTTCGCGCTTGGGCTCGGGGTGGATCTTCGATTCAGCCGGAATCTGGCCGCGAGAGTGAGCGGTGGCCTCGGCGATCTCGAGGGCGTAGGAATTGCCCTGACGTACGTGCGATAACTCTCCCAAAGTCCGTGTGACGCCCGTCCGCACTCGCTGCGGGCGGGCGTTTTCACTGCGTGCCCTTCGGTTGGCGGTTCGCGCCACCTCACGGCGCTGCGCGCCGTTCGGTTGACTTCGCTCAGAGCCCTTTACTACCTTCTGGCGCCCGCGGCCCTACGCTGCCGGCGACCCCGCTCCCCGAAGGAGAGTGCTGTGAGAGGACGCACCCACGGCGTGCTTGCCTGGTTTGGAATGATGCTCACCGGCGCAACTACCGCACCGGCAGCCGAGGCGCAAGTCCGCGGGATTCCGGTTTACAACAGCGGTATTCCAACCGGCATCGCAGTCTACGGTGACATAGGGTTCCCCAATGTCGACGCAGGCAAGGGCCGGGCTTTGGCCCTCAGCGGCAGGGCCGGTTTCGGGCCCCTCGGCGCTACAGCCATTCTATCGTCGTTCAATCCCGACGGAGCGGGAGATAGCCAGCTGTCGGTGGGCGGCACTCTCAATTTCAAGATCTTTGGTGGACCGCTCATTCCGCTTTCGGTAACCCTCCAGGGAGGAATCGGATACTCCAAGCCAGATGTCGGCTTTCTGCCGGATGGAGATGTAAACGAGTTTCGGTTTCCATTGGGCGTGGGGTTGGCACTCACAATTCCCAACCCAGCCCTCGCCATCAAGCCCTGGATCGCTCCGCGAGTGGACATAGTAAGGCTTGCAGGGAGCGGTTTGTCGGAGACAGAAAGTAATTTCGGTCTGGGGGGAGGAATCGAGCTGAACCTGCTCAGTGGTCTCGGTGTGCACGCGGCCTACGATCGGGTCTTCATGGACGGCGGAGATCCAAGCGTGTTCGGCTTCGGGGCCCACTACAGCTTTCGGGTTCCCGGGCTGTGATCACCCGGTGGCCGGGGCTTGCCCTCATGCTATGCGCCGCTGTTGCGGGCTGCGCTGAGTCCTTCGATGCCACCACGCTGGGAGTTCCTGCCACCCTGGCCGCCGCGGCAGATCAGCAGATACAGGGAAGCCGCTTTTCCGTTACTCAGCGCTCCGTGTACGGCCTTTGGGGTATCGCGACTATCAAGTCTCCATCGCTGCGCAAGGCGCTGGCTGCCCAGCTAGCGGGCGGTTCGGGTATTGTCGGCCTCAAGATCAAAGCGCGGAGCCGTTGGAGTGACGTGCTCATCACCGCACTGACGGCCGGGCTGATCGTGCCCCGGTCGGTGACATTCGAGGGAGTGGTCGCTCCGCCGCAGCGAGCAGGCACCCAGTAGAGCCTCAGCCGCCCCCGGTCGAGTCGAGGCACCCCAGCCAACGTGCTATCCCGGCAGATCTCCCAGATTATCCCTCATTGCTTGGATCGTGGCGCGATCGTGGACGGCGGGAATGCTGCGCTGAGCCATCTCGGCCACCAGGTCCGCCTGCCGGCTGAGCGCCTGCCGCCGCTTTCCATCTGTCGTCTGCGCCCCGATGAGTTTCAGCACTTCGAGAACGTGAGCAAGGACGGCGACATTTCCTTCGGCGTTCTGGCGGATTTGATCGAAGGACTCCGCCAGGAAACCCGGGAAGGTCGGGCCGCGGGTGATGAGGCGCAAGCGGCTTCCGTCGGAGCGGAAAGGACGTTCGATCGAGCGAGTTGCGAGGCGGGCGAGGATCGCGCCGAGGTAGTCGATACAGTTGATCGCGGTGGTGGTATCGTTGATGCCGGGCGACAGCGCCTTCAATGCGATGTCGACGATCTGCCGTATGCCGTAGCCCGCGTCCTGATGAACCGTGCGATGGGAGCCCACGGTACAGGCCGCATTCACCGTGCGGATGATCGTATCGTCCGCCCGCTCGCCGCCGACTGACGCGAGGGGAGAGGCCTCCATGACGAAATCGCCGATCGCCCGCTCCATGCGCACGACCGTCTCCTGCTCGCACGCCAGGGTGAACAGGGCATCAGTGTCGAGCCGCTGAATGTAGCCGCTCTTGCGGGCCGGGATCCTCCTCCATTGCTGGACGGGTGGCGCCCCCATCGGGCCATCGCCCCCGGGCTCTCCCGGGGCTTGACCCTCATCCGCGGGATACAAGCGATCGATGGCCTGGAAGGTCTCCGCGGCGGCCGCTGAGATGATGCTCGTCGCCTGAATCGAGGCGGCGATGTGATGAATGAAGAAGATCAGGAAGACGACAGCCACGAAAGCCAGGAGCAGCGCGACCAGTACCGCCAGGGCGGGAACGAACACCCCTTCGTCGCCGCCGCGAATCGTTCTCAGCACCACGAGGCAATAGGCAAAGATGCCGACGAATACGCCGAGAACCGTTTGGTTGGCTCGATCCCGCATGAGGTTCCGGAGGATGCGGGAGGTATACTGAGTCGATGCCAGGGCGAGGGTGACGATCGTAATCGAGAAGGTGACACCGGCCACGGTGATCATCGAGCCGGCAATGGCCTCCAGCAGACCCCGCGAGCCTTCCGCTCCGGCCCCGAACAGTCGGGGCCAGCGTTCGGTCAATCGACTCCGGTCGTTGAGCACGTCCACGTCAATCAGCACGACGGCAAGGACGACTGCTCCGGTAAGGATGAGCGTGGGAATGAACCACAAGCTTGATCGCAGGTCGTCCCACAGGCTGCGTATCCTACGCATCGAGAACCCGCCTTCTCGTGAGCTTGGCCAGGAGGCCGGCCAGCATCTCCGCACTCCGCTCGGACGCACCCAGCCCGCGTTGCACCACCATTCGGGCCCGGCTCCCCTGAGCCCGCCGGCCAGCGTCATCCACTATCCAGGCGTTCCACTGCTTCTCCAGGGCGGCGGCAGCCTTGCGGCTGCCGGGGGCGGATAGTGCCGTGGCGCCGCTGTGCTCCAGGAGCAATGCCGCATCGCGGCTGTTGCCCCAGCGTGGGCCGAACGCCACGGGTATCGCCCAGGCAGCCGGCTCGAGCACCGAGTGGAGTCCCGCCCGGCCAAAGCCTCCACCTACGTACGCCATCGTTCCGGCCCCGTACAGGGCCGCCAGCACGCCGACCCGATCGACCACCAAGAGCGGAGCCGGGCCCTCCGCAACGCTGAGGCGTACCGGGCGAGGAAGGTCGGCTGCCGCAGCCCGTCGCTCGATGGCCTCGATGTGGGCGTCGGTGGGCTCGTGGGGCACGAGGATCAGACGGGCGCCCGGGTGGCGGCCACGGACGCTGGCCAACGCTCGGAGAAGCACCGACTCATCCCCCGGCCAGGTCGAGCCGGCAACCAGTGTGGGGGCGCCGTGGCCAAACCGCAGGAGGGGGTCGGCGGCGCTTACCTCGCGGACTTTCCCTGCGACACTGTCAAAGCGGGGGTCTCCGAGCACCTGGATGCGCTCAGCTACCACGCCGAGGCGGGCGAGCCTGACGGCGTCTTCATTGGATACCGCACCCGCGGCCGCCACTGCCCGGTAGCCGGGCCTGAGCAGTGCCCGAGCGGGCCAGCGGAGCCGGCCGCTGCCCGCGCTCACCGTGGCAGCCACGATGGCCACCTCGCTTCCCGAGGCTGAGGCTCGGGTGGACAGCTCGGGCCACAGATCGAGCTTCGAAAATACGAGCAGATCCGGTTGCAGCGCAGAGAGCAGCCGATCAACGTTGCCGGGCAGGTCATTGGGCAGGTAGTCTGCAACATCGACTGGGAG
>JACCRS010000054.1 GCA_013813435.1 Gemmatimonadales bacterium | reverse complement strand
CGGGTATCCCGCTGCTCTCCGGGCTTCCGATCGTGGGCAAGCTGTTCAGCTTCAGTAAGACCAAGGAAAACCGGCGCGACCTGATTATCTTGGTCACGCCCCGGATCATCGATGACGGCGGTTCGCCGCAGTGACCCGGCGGACGTTTCCCAGGTAAAACGAGCCCGGCGCAAGCCGGGCTCGTTCGTTAGTATCCGGCAGGCAGACCTCCTATCAAGGACCCTGTCGTGACACTCCGATTCACCACCGCCGGCGAGTCCCATGGCAAGGCGCTCGTCACCATCGTCGAGGGTCTGCCGGCGGGGCTGCCGGTCACCGCCGAATGGGTCGACCGGGAGCTCGCCCGCCGGATGCAGGGCTATGGCCGGGGGGCTCGGATGAAGATCGAGCGCGACCGGATCGAGTGGCTGTCCGGTGTTCGCGCGGGTGAGACGCTCGGCTCACCGGTGGCCATGCTGATCCCCAACCGCGATTGGGCCAACTGGGAAGATGTAATGGCGTACGAGAACTCGGATCCCCCCGGCGAGCTGCGCCGCCGGCGGGTCACCCGGCCTCGTCCCGGACACGCCGATCTGGCCGGGGTCCTGAAGTACGACCGGCTGGACGGCCGGGACATCCTCGAACGGGCCAGTGCGCGGGAAACCACAGCCCGGGTGGCGGCCGGCGCGCTCGCCAAGCGGCTGCTGGCTGAATTCGGGGTCGAGATCGGCAGCCACGTCGTGTCCCTGGGTGGAATCCGCGCGGACACCGCCAGGGGCTCGCGCAGTGAGCCCCTACCGGGGCCGCTCAACGAGGCCTCCGACCGATCCGAGTTACGGGTGCTGGACGGCTCGATGGAAGCGGAGATCATCCGGCGCATAGACGCCGCCAAGAAGGCCGGTGACACGCTGGGCGGCGAGGCGGAAGTGGTTGCGCGAGGGGTGGTGGTGGGCCTCGGCAGCCACGTGAGCTGGGACCGCAAGCTGGATGGCCGCCTCGCCGGTATGCTGATGTCCATACCAGCAGTCAAAGGGGTCGAGATCGGAATGGGGTTCGAGGCCGCGCGGCGTCCGGGGTCCGCGGTTCACGATCCGATAGAGGGCGGGGAAGCTGGGATGCTGGGAAGCGGGGAAGGAAGGGGCGGACTGCGTCCGCCCTTGGCTCCGGCGTCAACCGATCCCCGTGGCGGGTTCCGCCGGCCGACCAATAATGCCGGCGGCCTGGAGGGCGGGATCACCACCGGGGAACCAGTGGTTGTTAAGGTAGCAATGAAGCCGATTGCCACCCTGATGTCGCCATTGCCCACGGTGGACCTCCGGTCCGGCCAGCCCGCCAAGGCGGTGAGCGAGCGCTCGGACGTTACCGCAGTGCCGGCCATGGGTGTAATTGCCGAGGCGCTGGTGGCTCTGGTGCTTGCCGATGCCATGCTGGAAAAATTCGGTGGAGATTCACTGCCGGAGATGCGGCGCAACTACGACGGCTACGTGGCGGCGCTCGGCTCCCGCTGGGCTACGACGTCGGACGTTCCGGGGAGCTGATGCCCCGTCACGTCCTGCTGGTTGGCCTTCCAGGAGCGGGTAAGAGCACTGTGGGGCGGCTGGTGGCGGACGCATTGCCCGCGCCGCTCATCGACATAGATGGGTTGCTCGTCCGCGAAAGGGGCATGCCGGTAAGTCAGATCTTCGGGATGGTGGGCGAGGCACGGTTCCGGGAAATGGAACGCGCCGCTGTCACCGCGGCGTGGGCCGGCAGCCCGGGTGTGATCGTGCCGGGTGGTGGCTGGGCGGCACAGCCGGGGCAACTCGAAACAGCCATGCCCTCCTGCCTGGCGGTGTACCTCCGTTGCCTCCCCGCTACCGCCGCCAAGCGCAGCCAACAGGGAGAAATCAGGCCGCTACTGGGCGGAGCGGATCTCGGACAACAAGTGCGCGCTCTGCTGGACGAGCGAGAGCCCTACTACCTGCTGGCGCCATATCAGGTGGATGCTGAGCGGGCGCAGCCCGAGACGGTTGCCGCGGAGATCCTGCGGTTGGCCCGCCAGCACGGAGGATGGTAACAACTCCATTGGCTTGCTTTGGCCGTGGGGGGCGTGGTTTCTTGCTACCTCTCGGTTGACCATTGGATGACGGAGGCGGTTACACTAAGCGTATGGCAATCAGAAAGAAGAAGGCGGTAAAGGCGGTAAAGGCGTTAGGAGGAAAAACGGTTAGAAAGCCTGCCGAAGAGGCGAGCCTGCCCGTTCCCAAAGCGCCAGCTGCGCGTAAGGCACGAGCAAAAGGCAACGGAGTCGTCTCTCGGGGCCGGGCCGGTGGCACCGCACTGGTCATCGTCGAGTCTCCCACCAAGGCCAAGACGATCGGGAAATATCTGGGCTCAGGCTATGACGTGAAGGCCACCATTGGGCACGTGCGAGATCTGCCCACGCGCGAGCTTGGCGTCGACGTGGAGCGTGGCTTCGAGCCCAAGTACGTCACCATCAAGGGCAAGACCAAGACACTGGCAGACCTCAAGAAGGCGGCCAAAGGTGCGTCTGCCATCTATCTGGCTACCGATCCTGACCGCGAGGGCGAGGCCATAGCCTGGCATGTTGCCGATCAGCTCAAATCCGCGGTCCCCACCCACCGCATCCTGTTTCACGAGATCACCAAGGACGCCATCCAGGAAGCGCTGCGGCAGCCGGGCCGGATCGACGATCGGAAGGTCGATGCCCAGCAGGCCCGCCGCATCCTCGACCGGCTCGTCGGCTACAAGGCCAGCCCGATTCTCTGGCATAGCATCAAGACCGGACTCTCAGCCGGCCGGGTGCAGACGGTGGCCCTGAGGTTGATCGTCGAGCGGGAGCGCGAGATCCGGGCATTCACGCCTCAGGAGTATTGGACCATCGAGGCGCTCTGCGCCAAGGATGGTCAGACCTTTGAGGCGGCCCTGCACAAGGTGGCCGGCCACAAGCCTCAGCTTCAGACCGAGGCCGATGCCCAGACGGTGGTGGACGCAGTGCGGCCCCGACCCTTCATCGTCTCCAAGGTGGAGAGGCGGAACCGCAAGAAGAATCCGGCCGCTCCGTTCACCACCAGTACCCTGCAGCAGGAGGCGGCCAAGAAGCTGGGCTTTTCCTCCCGCCGAACCATGCGGGCGGCTCAGGACCTGTACGAAGGCAAAGACGTCGGCGAAGATGGGCCGGTAGGTCTCATCACCTACATGCGTACCGATTCCCCTGAGGTCTCGGCCGCCGCCATAGGTGCGGTTCGCGATTTCATCGGAAAGAGTTACGCCAAACCGTACCTGCCGGAGTCACCCAATCAATACCGGCCCAAGAAAGCTGCCCGGGTGCAGGGTGCCCACGAGGCCATCCGGCCTACTGATGTCAGCCGCCGACCGGAGCAGGTGCAGTCCTACCTGGAGTCGGACCAGTATCGGCTCTACCAGCTCATCTGGCAGCGATTCGTTGCGTCTCAGATGACGCCGGCGGTGTACGATATGACCATAGTCGACTTCGACCTGGGCGAGTATCTGTTCCGCGCCACCGGCTCGGTGCTCGTGTTCGATGGCTATCACGTTCTCTATAAGGAAGGGCGGGAGAAAGAGGAGGGCAAGACGATGGATGATCTGCCCCCCATCCCGCCCCTCGCTGTCGGCGATCAGGTGGAGGTTCGGGAGATCACCCCCTCTCAGCACTTCACCGAGCCGCCCCCCCGCTTCTCCGAGGCCAGTCTGGTCAAGGAGCTCGAGCGCCTGGGGATTGGCCGGCCCTCAACCTACAGTGCCATCATCTCGACTCTGTCCGCCCGCGAGTATGTGAGAGTGGAGCAGCGGCGCTTCTTCCCCACCAATCTGGGCGAAACCGTCGAGAAGATCATGGTGAGCAAATTTCCCGAGATCTTCAACGTCGAATTCACTTCCGGCATGGAGAACGAGCTCGATCGGATCGAGGACGGGGAGCTGGCCTGGCAGCGCGTACTGCAGGACTTTTACGGTCCCTTCAACAAGGCCCTGGCCGCGGTGGACATGAAGGCCCTGGTAGCCGACGCGCACGGATTGAAGGCCGAGGACCTGGCTAGAGAGCGGTGTCCCAAGTGCGGCTCGCCCATCGAGCTTCGGACTGGACGCTTCGGGCCCTATCTCGCGTGCCTCAAGTACAAGGACACCTGCGACTACGTGAAGTCGCTGAAGAAAGATAAGGTCCCCGACCGCCCCAGCGACGAGAAGTGCCACCTCTGCGCCTCGGCAATGGTCATCAAGACCGGCCGCTTCGGTGAGTTCCTTGCCTGCACCACCTATCCGAACTGCAAGGGCACTCGATCGATTTCCATGGGTCTCAAATGCCCCAAGTGCGCCGAGGGAGATCTTACCGAGCGGCGGACCAAGCGGGGCAAGTCGTTCTGGGGCTGCCTGCGGTACCCGGCGTGCGATTTCTCCACCTGGAACCGTCCCGTGCCGGAGACCTGCCCTGCGTGTGGCTGGCTGGGCATGGAGAAAAAGATCAGCAAGGCCGAGGGTGAAAGCCGCAGCTGCCTTAAGTGTGGCCACAGGATAGTGGTGGCCGAGCCGGAGGAGGTTGCCCTGGCGTGAACGCCACCGTCGTCGGCGGCGGTCTCGCCGGCTCGGAGGCGGCATGGGCGCTGGCCGAGCGGGGCATTCGGGTAACCCTCCAAGAGATGCGACCCGGCACCGGCACACCGGCGCACCAGACCGATCGCCTCGCCGAGCTGGTCTGCAGCAACTCCTTCAAATCGGTTGATCTGACCAATGCCCACGGCCTGCTCAAGGCCGAGTTGCGTGCCCTCGGCAGCCTTCTGCTTCCCTGCGCCGACGAGACTCGGGTGCCGGCCGGTACCGCGTTGGCGGTAGACCGCGAGCTCTTTTCCCAGGCGGTCCATCAGCGGATTACCGCTCACCCGAACATCACTCTGGTGCGGCAGGAAGTTGCCGACCTCCCTTCGCCGGGGGTTGTCGCCACCGGCCCCCTGACCTCGGACCGGCTCACCCAGGCCATGGTTGCGCGGCTCGGCTCTTCTGCGCTGGCCTTCTATGACGCCATCGCGCCTGTGGTGTCGGCCGACGCCCTCGACCATTCTCTGCTCTATCCTCTCTCGCGCTACGGCAAGGGCGATGGGGACGACTACCTCAACGCGCCGATGGACGCCGATACCTACCACCGGTTCATCGACGCCCTGCTCGCCGCCGACCAATTCGAGGGTCATGCCTTCGATGCGGTGCCGTATTTCGAAGGCTGCCTGCCGGTTGAGGAGATGGCCCGGCGGGGGCGGGAGACCCTCCGCTTCGGTCCGATGAAGCCCGTGGGGCTGGCCGATCCGAGGACCGGCCGGGAACCTCACGCCGTGGTCCAGCTCCGGCGAGAGGATCGTGCCGGTCAGATGTGGAACCTGGTCGGCTTTCAGACCCGGCTTCGGATTCCCGAGCAGCAGCGGGTGTTCCGCATGATTCCGGGGCTCGAGACCGCCGAATTTCTCAGGTTCGGCAGCATCCACCGGAACTCGTACCTGAACAGTCCGGCATGTCTGGGCCCTGGCCTCACCGCGCGCGACGACAACCGGCTCTTCTTCGCCGGCCAGATCACCGGCGTTGAGGGCTACACCGAATCGCTGGGTACCGGGCTCATGGCGGGGATCAACCTGGCGCGAACGCTCCAGGGTCTTCCCGCAGCAATCCCGCCTGCCACAACGATGCTGGGCGGCCTCTACCGCTACCTTCGCGAAGCCGATCCTCGCCACTTCCAGCCGATGAACGCCAACTTTGGGTTATTGGACCCGCTGCCTGGGAAGGCGAAGAAGGATCGGAAGAAGGAGCTGCTGGTCGAGCGGGCGCAAGGCGATTTCACAGCGTGGTGCGAAGAATCGGAGATCGTACCCGGTGGCCACGCTCGGGCACTACTTCACCACGAAGGCACGAAGAACACGAAGGACCACGAAGAGACATCGGGAGTGTCACCACGCCTGTAACATGTTTTTATTCAAAGGCACACCAGGCAAGTTCAATTGCTTGGCCGCCCTTGATCACTCCGTTGTCCTTCGTGTCCTCGTGCCTTCGTGGTAAAGTTTTTGCGGAGTTCCATGTCTCAGCGAACTGAGATCACAGAGTATCTGACGCATCTACAGAAGGAGCGCGATGTCTCGCCGCACACGGTAAAGGCGTACGCGCGCGATCTCGCCGCCTTTACCCAGTTCTGTAACCGCCATTACGGCGATTGGACCTGGGCCACCGTGGACCGGCTCGGCATTCGCGGCTTTCTCGGCGAGCTGCAGCGCCGGGGTTTGTCCCGCCGCAGCGCGGCCCGAGCGCTATCCGCGGTGCGGAGTCTGTATCGATATCTCCAGGAGCACCACGACATCCCCAACAACATTGCCCGGGCGGCCAAGGTCGCGCGGCTGGAGAAACGACTCCCCACCTACCTGGATCAGCAGCAGACCGGCCGGCTCTTCGAGTGGGCCGAGTCGAAGGCGGGCGGGGACGATTTCGGTCCTACCCGTAACCTCGCCATCCTGGAGCTGTTTTATTCGACCGGGATTCGACTCTCCGAGCTGTGCGCCATGAACCTCGATGACCTCGATCTTCTGTCCGATCAGGCCAAGGTCCGGGGCAAGGGGCGCAAGGAGCGCATCGTGCCGGTTGGCTCGCGCGCGGTGCTGGCGTTGCGGCGCTATCTTAACCTCCGGGAATCAGCCGTGGCCAGGCCCAAAACCGACCGGCGGGCGGTATTCGTGAGCCGGTCGGGAAAACGACTCGCGCCGCGCGGGATCCAGCGGATCGTACACGGCATGCTGGAGGGAATCGGAGTTGACGGGCTGCGGG
>JACCRS010000049.1 GCA_013813435.1 Gemmatimonadales bacterium | reverse complement strand
TGCCACTCGCATCCACCAGCACGTCCCAGCCCCCAATTCGATTGAAGGGCAGGCTGCCGGCCGCCTGCAGCACCGTGGCGGTGATTCGGTCCCAACCGGGTATCACCGCTCCGGTCAGCTGAGCCCCCGTGTCGGGGTGATGCTCGAAGCGCTGCTCCGGACGACGGCCCTTGAGCGGGTGCATTCGTCCCAAGCCTAACCGGCCAGTAGCCGGATCTATCGGAACCGAAATCCCTCCGCCCGACCAGTTGTCGGTCGGCACTGTGTCAGCCGTCCCGACGCGCTGGACCGCACGAGCGACGAACGGCCCCGGTTCACCCGGGTGCCACATAGTCAGGACCCGCATGGTGTTGGCGCTGTCGGGAAAGAGCCCAGCCCAGAACGGACCCTGCTGCAGCCGCTCTTCGATCAAGATCGCACTCGGGGGCCGTCCTTTGCGCCGGCTTTTTTTCTGTTCGTCGAGGAACGCCGCCACATCGAACGGGTCGACGGCGCGGCCACGCTGGCGCCAGAACTGCCCGTCACGGTACAAGAGCAGGAAAATATCCTCGCCACACAACCCGTCTTCCGGTTTGACGATAAACTTTGAGTCGCCGCCACCTTGGCGAAGTAGCTCCAACATGTCGTCCGCCGAGACATAGCGGGCCTGGCCACTGTAGGGATGCAGCAGAATCTTCCGGTCAAGGATGAGGGCGACGGTGTTTGCCTGGCGGAGACCGATGGCCAATAAGAAGGATCGTAGAACCATCTTGTGGTCGTAGAAGCCGCTCCACGCATTGATCCGGCTGCAGCGTACAGCGTGCTGGTAGTCACTGATATAGTCGTCAGGACTGTTTTGGGTGAGGTCGTAGATGGTATCGGATTCGGCGAAGAAGCCCCGCCGCCACATATCGAGTTTGCGGCTGAGGGGCAGATTCAACCGAGGGCCCTTCCACTCCCGTTGCACCCATCTGTAGCTGGTGCGGATGAAGTGGTAGAGCCTTCGGTCGGCCTGCTTCAGGGTGACGCCCAGCTGATTTGGCGATTGCGGCGAAGTCATCGTGGAAAAGATAACGTCAATCGCACCTGAAGTCGTGATCCCTGTCACCCGCGTTCGGCACGCTGATGCATGGACAGGAATCGTTGTCCGGGTATTCTTCCAGCTATGGATAATCCCTCCAGCAGTGACGCCAATTCGGCGCGGCAAACACTCCAGGCTCCGTCCGGGGGAATGTTGGAGGATGCAGATATCAGCACCTCATCGGACGATTATGCCCGCCGTTTCGCCGGTCCAGTTGGTCAATGGTTTGTCGAAACTCAGACCCGGATAACCCTGGATCTGCTACGTGTGCTGCCACCGGGGTCATCAGTTCTGGATGTGGGTGGAGGACACGCCCAGATCGCTCCGCCTTTGATCGCTGCGGGGTACGCGGTGGCGGTGATCGGCAGCGACTCTTCCTGCGGAGGCCGGCTTCGATCCTGGACCGATCAGGGCCGGTGTCGGTTTGACGTGGGCGACCTTCGAGCCCTTCCCTACCCGGATCAATCCTTTGATGCGATAGTGTGCTTTCGACTCCTCTCGCACAGCGTCTCGTGGACCAGGCTGGTGGAAGAGCTGTGCCGGGTAGCGCGTTATTCGGTCGTTTTGGATTACCCTTCGCTTCGCAGTGCCAACGTCTTCTCGGAACGACTCTTTTCATTGAAAAAAGGAATCGAGCTGAACACGCGCCAGTTCCTGATGTTCACACCCCAACAGATCGATCAGACCTTTGCTCGTCAGGGGTTCGACGTACGCTCAGAGCGGCCCCAGTTTCTCATCCCGATGGTGCTGCACCGTCTTGCGCGCTCTGCTCAGCTGAGCCGGATGGCTGAAGTCCCCGGGCGCCTTCTCGGGCTCACGCGCTGGTTCGGATCCCCGGTCATCGTTCGGGCCGACCGAAGATAAAGTAAGCCGGCCAAACAAACCACGTACCGTCTCCCTGCAGATCCATCCGTCACCGGGCGAACGGCGCTGGCCCCGTTCGGCAAAGTCCGCAGGCACCGAAATCATAGTCCGTGCCACCTGGCTTCTACTGGGGAGACCGAGAAGCATTTTCTGGTACATTCCGGCGTAGAGTGCACCGAAAACTGTGGCGAGCCTACCTTGGTTCTCGAGGGCAATGCGACTCTCCTTTAATCAGAGAATCCTGCTCATCCTGGTGTGTCTGGGAGCGATCCCCACCGCCCTCGCGATTCTCGGGTGGGGTTTGACAATCCGTTCGACGGCCAGGGCCCCGGGAGCCCGCGATGCCATCGAAGAGGTCGCCGCCTCCGGACGCGCACTGCTGCACACCGTTGACTCCACCCGGCTGAGCTCCCCCGAGCGGCGCGCGCTGGCGGACCATGCCGATAAGCTCAACACCGCAATCGGCCAGCTCCAGCGGGCCGACACCTTCAGCCGCTATTACTACGCCGGCCTCGGCCTGGTCATCCTTCTACTCGGCGGGGCATTCCTATATGCGTCTATACGATTCGGCGGCCATCTGTCACGCCAGCTAAGCCGTCCCATCGACGAGCTCATCGGTTGGATTGGAAATATCCGCCGGCTCGAGCCGCTGCCGCCCGACCGGCCCCGGCGTGGCGCGCCCGAGTTTGCGTCTCTTCGTACCGCGCTCCGCGACATGGCGTCTTCACTCGAGCGCGCCCGGGCGCAAGAGATCGAGGCGGAACGGCTGCGGGCCTTCCGGGAAACAGCCCGACGTGTGGCGCACGAGATGCGGAATCCACTTACCCCGATCCGACTGGCCGTATCGGAGCTGGCTCATTCTGGGAGTCAGGAACATCGAGAGGCTATTGATGTACTCGTGGCCGAATCGGCCCGGCTGGAACAGCTCGCCCGTGAGTTTACCGAGTTCGGCCGTCTTCCCGAAGGACCGCCCGCGGCGGTGGATTTTACCGAGCTCCTGTCCGAGCTGGCTCGAACCTCGGTGCCGCCAACCATGAAGATCGGTATGCACCTGGACCCGAGCACACCGGTGCTGGTCGGTCACTACGACCCGCTCCGGCGAGCGTTCAGCAACATCCTGCGCAACGCGGCCGAGGCGTGCGGTGAGGAGGGAGCCATCGACATCACTGTGGCTCCAGAAGATGTATCCGGAGTCCGGATCGAGATCTGCGACCACGGACCCGGCGTTTCCGTGGCTATAGCGGATCGCATCTTCGATCCCTATTTCACTGGGAAGCCTGGCGGTACCGGGCTCGGCCTTGCGTTGGTCAAGCAGACAGTCGAGATGCACGGTGGCACGATCCGGCTCATGGAGACGCCCGGCGGCGGCGCGACCTTTGTGGTGCGGATGCGTCCGCCATGAGTGGAAGCGAGCAGATTCTTCTGGTCGACGATGAAGCCAACATCCGGCGGATGCTGGGCGCCTTGTTGCGAAGCGAAGGTTTCTCCGTCAGCGAAGCGCCCAACGGAAATGCTGCCTTGTTGTTTATGGATGATGCAGACCCGGATGTGGTGCTTCTGGACCTGATGATGCCGCCCGGCCCGGATGGCCTGGAGACCCTCACTCGTATGCGGGAGCGCGGCCGTTCGGCTCCGGTGATCATGATGAGCGGCAAGGCCCAGCTTACCGATGCGGTTCGCGCCGTGAAGCTTGGGGCGTTTCAGTTTCTGGAGAAGCCGCTCAGCCCTGAAGGCGTGCTGGTCACAGTGCGAGCTGCCCTCGAGCTGAACCGGACGCGGGCGGAAAACCGCGCCCTCAGCGCCGAGCTGGGCCGTCGGGCCGCATTGATAGGAAGCGGCCGCGCCATGCAGCAGGTGGCGGCGTTGATTTCCCGGGTCGGACCGACCGAAGCCAGGGTTCTCATTACCGGCGAGTCCGGGACTGGAAAGGAACTGGTAGCCGCGGCGATCCACGCCTCGAGCCGGCGCCAAGCCCGGGCATTCGTCACCGTCAATTGCGCCGCAATCCCGCGAGATCTGGTCGAATCGGAAATGTTCGGGCACGAACGTGGGTCATTCACCGGGGCAACTGAGCGGCGGCTGGGACGCTTCGAGCTTGCTCACGGCGGCACCCTTTTTCTGGACGAGGTCGGCGATCTCAGTCAGGAGGCTCAGGCCAAGCTGCTTCGAACTCTGGAAACCGGCGAGCTCCAGCGAATCGGCGCTGAAACGATGATGCGAATCGATGCCAGAGTGGTGGCAGCCACCAACCGGGACCTGGGAGAAGCGGTAAGCAGCGGAGCGTTTCGGGAAGACCTCTTCTTTCGCCTGAACGTATTTCCGATACAGCTTCCCCCATTGCGCCAGCGCCTCGAGGATCTACCCGCTCTCGTGGCTCATCTGGCCGAACGGGTCAGGCCGCGCCACGCCGCGACCTTCACCGACGCCGCACTCGACGCCTTCGCCTCCTACTCCTGGCCGGGGAACGTGCGGGAGCTGGCCAATCTGGTCGAGCGGCTCAGCATCCTGAGCGGGCCGGTAGTCGACGCACCAGCGGTGCGGCAGGTGCTTCGCGGGCCACCGAACACGTCGACCGCTACCCCTTTGGCCAGCCTGTCCGGCCGCTCCCTGAGCGATGCACTGGATGAATTCGAGAAAGGCCTGATCATGGCCGCCCTGACACAAGCGCAGCGCAACATGGCCGAAGCGGCCAGAATCCTCCAGACGGATCGCGCGAACCTCTACCGCCGGATGCGCCGGCTGGGTCTGGAGAAGAGCGCGGACACCGAGCTCTAGCCCACTTCTCGATCGAGAGCCTCATGCGCCTGCTTTCAGCCGGCCTGGTGCTGATGCTGGTCTCGCCTCTCAAGGCGCAGGACAGCGTCATAGTTATCGACCCCAATGCGCCGGCAACCGATTCAATCGTCCGGGCCGGTGCCCCGCCCGAAGTCATCTCGGACCTGATCGCCCTTTACAACGACTCCGGTTCCACCCGGATGCAAGGAGACGTGACGCTGCCTCCCGGAAGCAGGTTCGAGGGCAGTCTCGCTCTGTTCCGGGGCTCACTGCGGATTGCCGGGCGAGTGGTCGGACCCGTCACCGTGGCAAACGGCACGCTGTACCTCCTGCCCGGGGCATCGGTTCAGGGCGAAATCCTGGTGGTGGGCGGGCGGCTCATCCGCTCGGAGCAGGTGGAGCATTTCGGAGCCGACCGGGTGTACTGGGACGCCGCCCCGGTAATTCGTACCGCCGAAGGGTGGCTCGCTCTACGGGAGCGCCGCAGGTCACTCAGCGATCTGGCCACCGCCCGCACATCGTTTCAAGTCGGCAGGATAAGGACTACCCTATCGCTTGCAACCGGCGGGACGTACAACCGGATAGAGGGGCTGCCTATCCTGTTTGGCCCCCTCTTCGAGATACGGCCTTCGCCGCGTACGTATGCCCGAATCGACCTCCGGGGAATTTTGCGCACTGCGGGCAGTTCCGAAGACCGCAGCGACTTCGGGTACGTGGCGCGGGCGGATCTCCGGGTCCAGGGCCAGCCCGAGTACGGCATAAGCGGCAGGCTCTACAGCCAGATCGATCCCTTCGAAGACCATCCCCTCTGGAACAGTGAGTCCGGCTGGTCGGCCTTTCTGCTCCAGCGCGACTATAGAGACTACTTCGAGCGCGAGGGGGTCGGCGGGACGGTATACATCCAGCCACATCGCGCCTGGCGCTTCGAGCTCAGCATGAGCCGCGACGCGGAGCGCTCGGTACGGATCACCGACCCCTGGTCCCTTTTCCGAAACAGCGACCGGTGGCGTCGCAACCCCCTGATCGACGATGGCCATTACTTCACCACCGGAATGCAGGTCGACTTCGATACTCGAAACGACCGCGAGCGGCCAACCACCGGCTGGATGATCCGGACACGCTTCGAGCATTCCACCAGCGACGACATAGCCCCGGTCGCTCTGCCGGTGGCAGTACGCCCCAACCCTCCGACCGGAGGTGGATATGCCACCGGGCGACTCTCACTCGATGTACGACGTTACACCAGACTGACCCCGAAGCTCCAGGTGAATGGGCGGCTGCGCGCCGAGGGGTGGATCGAAGGCGACCGGTTGCCGATACAGCGCCGGGTCTCGCTCGGCGGGCCTGACATCCTGCCTGGGTTCGACTTCCGAGCGTTCACCTGCGCGCCGAGGGGATTCCGCGACCCGGCAAGCCCTGCGCTCTGTGACCGGGCGATTTCCACCCAGCTCGAGGTCAGGACCCGCGTGGAACTCAACCTCGGCTACCGGATGCCGGATCGGGAGGGAAGCCGGGGGCGCTTCATTGGGATCGAGGAAGCCGATCTCGTCGTCTTAGGAGACGCGGGCAAGGCCTGGCTGGCTGGAAGCGGCCCCGGCCAGGTACCGGTCAATCGCCTCCCCGCCCTCAAGGAGTGGGCTTTCGACGCCGGAATAGGCCTCGACGCGGGAGGGATCGCTGCCTTCCTGGCAAAGAGCCTATCGGAAGAAGAGCCAGTCAAATTCGTGGTCAGGCTGCAGCGTCGCTTCTAGTGCGACACGGGCCTTCCTCCCAGCCTGGTGCACTGCTCCGCCGCGGCTGGTTTGTGGCGCTCACTGCCCTCTTCGCTGGCGTCCCGGCCAGCGGCCTCCGGGCTCAAACACCAGTTCGCCTGCACGTCACCCTGACACCCGATTCCAGTCTCGCCGGAGCGCGCTCACCCGTTGTGCGCTCGGAAAATTTGCTCGGCGCCGAGAGTCGCTGGCTCACGGCGCTGCGGTCAGGCCTGCCGGTTCGGCTGCACTACCGGGTGGAGGCGTGGCGCTCACGGGATGGCTGGTTCGACAACTTCGCCCGCCAGATCGAATGGGACCTGGTGGTACGGCACGAGCCGCTGCTCGATCAGTACACTCTTCTTACGCTGGTAGGGAGAAGGCGCCAGGAGCGCCGCTATGCAACATTAGACGCCCTCGGCGCCGCGCTCGCCTTTGCCTATCAGGTGAACGTGCGGCCGGAGGAGGCAGGAGGCTACTACTATGCCGCATCCCTGCAGGTGTCGACCCTCTCGGATTCTGATCTCGATGACCTGAAGCGCTTCCTGGCCGGCGACCTGGGCGAGGCAGCGGAGGGAAGCGAAGGGATTGGAGATGCGGTAGGGCGCGGTGCCACGCGCTTTCTCTTGCGACTTGCCGGGCTGCCGAGTCTCAGGTTGGAGGCCCGCAGCCCTCGGTTTGTGGTCAGGTAGGAGGCGCCTCTCCCCGCTAGCGAGCGCTGGCGAGAACTAGATGGTGCCGCCGAGGGCGCGGAGAGCCTCGTCTCCGTAGAAGAGCTTGATGTACTTGGCCTGGGTAAGCGACAAGCGGCGCACCGCCCAGGATAGATGCACGAAGTGAGGCTCACGCGGCGCGCCCAGCGGGTGCATGCCGCACTCCTCCGGAAGATGATTCCCCTTGCGAGTGTTGCACGAGCTGCAGGCAGTGACGACGTTGCTCCACTCGTTATCGCCGCCCCGCGAGAGCGGAATCAGGTGATCGCGCGTGAGGCACTCTCGATGCCTCAGGTCGGACTGGCCTCGGTGACAGTACTGGCAGCGGTAGCCATCGCGGGCGAAGAGGAATGTGTTTGTGACCTGGCGGCGGAAGCGGCGGGGGACGTGCACGAATTTGACGAGTCGGATGATCGCCGGTTTGGGCAGCGTCAGCCGTTCGCTTCGAACGATGTCGCTCCCATCGGATTCGACGATCTCGGCTTTGCCCTCGATCACCAGACGAAGGGCGCGCCGTACCGGAACCATGGTTAGCGGCTCAAAGGACGCGTTCAACGCCAGACACCGCAAGAGACTTCTCCCAAGGCGTGACGACGGGGATAGGGGGTACCGAAAGAATCGTAATGCGCGCCTCCAGCACGGCGCAAGTTCGAGGCCGACAGCCCCCGCCTATCTCACGAGCTTCTGTATCCGGGCAGCGATCTCCTCCCGCAGGCGTTGACTTCGGGTGATCACCAGCACTGTGTCGTCTCCGGCGATGGTGCCGATGATCTCGGACCAGTCTGCCTGATCCAGTGCTTCGGTTACAGCCCCAGCCGAGCCGCTGGCCGTCTTCAGGACCAAGAAGGGCCCCACCCCGTCCAGACTGACCAGCAGAGCGGGCAGAACTTGCGCCAGTTCCGGACGAACCGCCGGACGATGTGGATGGGTGTAGTAAGCCCCGCCTTTGGGGTCGGCCAATTTCGCCAGTCCCAGCTCACGGATGTCGCGCGAGAGTGTCGCCTGAGTAACGACAAAACCGTCGTCCGCCAGTGCCTCGCGCAGGTCGTCCTGGCTCTCGATTCGGCGTTCCCGCACCACTCGCAGAATGGCGGCATGACGTCGGATTTTCATGTGGCCCGGTAAACGTCCTTCCCCGCTAAGCAGGTCAGCAGCACGTCCGCTGGAGAGCTGTCCAGGATGTGTTCGGCGGGCGCTCTCGTCGGCCCTTGCTCGGGCAGTCTAACCACGGCGCAGTCCGCCCATTTTCCTTTGCGGAGGCTGCCGGTTTCAGCCTCCATATTCAGAGCTTGGGCGCCGCCCAGAGTGCAGAGCTCGATCAACTCATCGGCGCCGAGAGTAGCCAGGCCTCCCGCAGCGCGTGCCTCACTCAGAAGATCCAAACAGCCGACGCTGACTTCCGAGTCGGTTCCGAGTCCCACCCTGATACCCGCGTCGAGCAGGGACGAAAGAGGCGCCGCGCCGTGGCGATGACTCCGATTGGAGAGGGGGCAGTGCGCGACGGCGGCCCCGGCCTCAGCGAGCAGCTGGATATCGGACGGTCCGGCTTGCACCGTGTGAATGCACAGCGTTTGGTCCGAAAGCACTCCATGGTCCGCCAGCCATTCAACTGGGGTTCGTCCCACCATGCCTGACAAGGGAATCCCGCGGGCTCGCCACGCCTCGGCAAAAGGGCCGGACCCGGCAGTCAGAAGCTCGTACTCGGCGGCAGACTCGGCGACGTGCACTGCCAGCGGCAAACCTTCTGAGCTGGCCCACCGGGCTACGGCACTGAACAAGGCTCCGCTGACGGTGTAAGGCGCGTGAGGCGAAACGCCGAGCCGTACCCGGTTGACGGCCCACCGTCCGGCCCGCTCCACGCTGTGGTGCAACCGCGCGAGGCTTTCGTCGGCTTGCAGAGGGTGCGGCCCGAAGACTTCCTGATAGGCCACTCCCGATCCATCGGCCTCAGCAAGCGCCTGGATGGTCGCCCCCGAGTCGCCGGTGTCGGCTACGGTGGTTACGCCACCGGCATAGCAGGCCTGCAGGCCCAGCCGGGCCGCATCCAAATATTCGGCTGGGGTCCGGGTGGCTTTCAGTTTCCGAAGCCGCCTGATCCAGGCGGCAAAATCGGATTCCTCTACCTGTCCCGCAAAGCCGGTGAGTTCCAGATGAGTATGAGTATTGATCATGCCGGGAAGGATGACCGCTTCACCAAAATTTTCGGCTGGAATGCCCGGGGGGCTGGGTACATCGAGGTCGGCACCCACACTGTCCACCCGCCCATCGGCGCCGACCAGCAGGGCCGCGCGCTCTATCGGGGGGCCTTCGACGGGAATCAACCACCGGGCGGCCAGCCGGCGCGCCCGCATTTCAGCGCGGCGAACTGGGCGGCGGGCCGGTCCCCCCCATGACTCCAGAGGTGCCGCCGCCGGTGGCGGTACCTCCTGGCGTGGCATTCGGCTGAGGTGAGGACCCCGCACCGGGAGCCGTAGGAGACCCTTCGGGGCTCTGCTGTGGCTCCGGGGATTCACCGCCCATTACACCAATCGATCCAAAGGGGGAGTGCACGGGACAGAATGCGGCCGGCGCCGTGCCGGGAATGAAAGACTCGATGTAGTGAACATCCTTGGGACAGAACGGTGTAGCCTTGTAGCCGGTGGTCTTGTCTACGTCGAGCGCGCTGAGGCCCCCTGGTCGGGACCAGGCGGCGGGCACACTCCTTCGCTCATACACCTCGCGCATCATCGCGCTCCAGGCGGGGCCCACGAGCACGCCACCCTGAGCGTTGCCTTTGATCTTTCTGGGTTGATCGAACCCGATCCAGATGCCCGTCACCATGTCCGGCGTGAAGCCGATGAACCATACGTCGAAGCCGTCGTTGGTGGTGCCGGTCTTGCCACCGGCGGGAAAGTTGATCCGCGCCCCCACCGACCCGACCGCGGTGCCGTGGCGTACCACGTCCCGGAGCACATCCGTCATGAGCCAGGCGTGCAGGGTGTCCATCACCTCGGCCGTCCGGACCGGTGGCTGCCAGACGATCTTGCCGCTACGATCCTCAACCCGGAGGACCGCGTTAGGCACCGTACGAGTCCCCAGATTGGCGAACGTCGTGTAGGCGGCGATCATCTCAAGTGGGATCACGTCGGCGGATCCGATGTGGATCGAGGGGAAGGCGGGGACCCGAGTCGTGATGCCGAATTTCGTGGCCTGACTGATTACCGCCTGCTCTCCCAACTCCATTCCCAGCTTGATCGCGATGATATTGCGCGAGAGATACAAAGCCCGGCGCAGCGTCATGGGTCCATCGAACTCGAGATCGTAGTTCTGCGGCGCCCAGGGCGGCTCCGTCGGGTCCAGCTCGACGCTCAACGGGTCGTCCACCATCACGTGCGACATGGGATATCCCGCCTCCACCGCGGCCGAGTAAACGATCGGCTTGAAGGTCGAGCCGGGTTGCCGCAGCGCTTGAGTGGCCCGGTTGAACTTGCTGTCCTCGAAGTCCCGCCCTCCCACCATCGCCCTGATATACCCGGTCTTGGCCTCCAGAGTGACGGCCAGCCCCTGGAGATAAGGGGTGGTGGTGCGACTGTTGTCGTCGGCATTATCCGACCGCGAGTCCATGTATTGCCGGTAGGTCTGGTGGGTAAACTTGCCGTCTGCGCCGCTCTCGATCGCTTCCAGCCGGGCCTCCAGCGCCCGCTCGGCCGCTTGCTGGATGTCCAGATCGAGGCTGGTGTAGATCCGATATCCGGAGGTATAGAGCTCGCGGCCGAACCTGGCCTCCAGCTGCTGGCGCACATACTCGACGAAGTACTCTGCCACCCCGCTGAAGTCCGAGTGGGACGAGAGCAGCAGCGGATAAGCCTTCCAGCGCTCGGTATCGTCGCCGTTCAGCTTGCCGTTGTCTCGCAGCAGGTTGAGCACCGTGTTGCGGCGCTGAATGTTGAGGTTGGGATTCCGGCGAGGGTTGTAGCGGGTCGGGGCCTTGGGGATGGCCGCGAGCGTGGCCGCTTCCGCTACGTTCAGATCCCTGACCGATTTGCCGAAATAGCGCTGGGACGCGGCCTCGACCCCGTAGGCTCCGTTCCCCAGCGGTATCTGATTGAGATAGATCTCGAGAATCTTGTCCTTGGGGTACTTCCGCTCGATCTCGCGTGCCACCTTCGCCTCTCGCAGCTTGCGCCGAAGCGACTTGTCGGTCCCACTGATGTCCTGGTCCCAGATATTGCGCGCCAGCTGCATGGTGATGGTCGAGAAACCTTCCGCAAACCGCAGCTGGAAGACGTTCGTCTTGATGGCCCCGAAGACCCGTACCCAGTCGATACCATGGTGGCTGTAGAACCGCTTGTCCTCGGTGGCCAGAAAGGCGGTCTTTACATAGGGCGACATATCGCCCAGGGGAATGACGGTTCGGCGTTCCAGACCGAGATCGGTGATCAGTCTGCCGTCGGCGGCGTATACCTTGGATGCCTGATCCGGGTCGTAGCCACCCAGCTCCTCGATGGAGGGACAGGTATTCCCGGCACAGGCACGGCTCCATGCCGCCACCAGGATAGCCAGCCCGAAGGCCAGGGTCGCAAGAAAACCGACCAGTATATTTCGCCTAGCGCGAGGCGAAAGCCGGACGCGCTTCAGCTGGGGATTCACCTGTAGGGGCATGCTGGCAAGCTAGCCGATTGCGAGGCCCTATTCCAGCGGGTACCATTGGCGAATATGACCGAACTGCTCAAAACTTTGACGGCCCGTGGCCTGTTCCAGGATGCCACCCCGGGCCTGGCCGAACGGCTGGCGAAAGGTCCAATAACGGCCTATGTCGGGTTCGACCCGACCGCGAACTCTCTCCATGTGGGGAATCTGATCCCGGTGATGGGAGCGGCCTGGCTCCAGCGGCTGGGGCACACTCCGATCGTCCTGATCGGCGGCGGTACCGGCATGGTGGGTGACCCGAGCGGCAAGCGTTCCGAGCGGCCGATTCTGCCGCTCGAGCAGATAGACAGAAACGCTCTGGCCATCCGCCACCAGCTGGCCCGCTTCCTGTCATTCGAAGGCAAGGAGAAGAACGCGGCACGAATGCGGAACAACGCGGACTGGCTGCGTCAGCTGCCGCTCATGGATTTCCTGCGTGAGACAGGGAAGCATCTTACGCTTGGGTTCATGCTTCAGAAGGAGAGTGTCCGAAGCCGGCTGGAGAGTGGAATCAGTTATACCGAGTTCAGCTACATGGCAATTCAGGCGTACGACTTTTGGCATCTCTTTCAGACCGAAGGCTGCGAGCTCCAGGTGGGCGGCAGCGACCAGTGGGGCAACATTACGGCCGGCATCGAGCTGGTGCGGAAGCGGGAAGGTCAGCAGCTGCATGGATTGGTTTTTCCACTGGTTACGGATTCATCAGGAGCCAAGTTCGGCAAGAGTGAGGTCGGCAACATATGGCTCGACCCCGCCAGGACGAGTCCCTATCAGTTTTACCAGTTCTGGATCAACACCGACGACCGGGATGTCGAGCGGTACCTGAAGCTGTTCACCTTCCTGCCGTTGGACCAGATAGCCGACATCGCGGGAGCGCACGCGCATGATCCTGGTAGGCGGTTGGCGCAGCGGCAATTGGCAAAAGAAGTGACGTCGCGGGTGCATGGCACGGCAGCAGCGGAGCAGGCGATGGAGACAAGCCAGTTGCTCTTCAGCGGTTCCCTCAACCAAAGTGATCCGGGTGGCAGCGAGCTGCCGGAGCGTCGGGTGTCGCGCGCCACTCTGCCTCAGCTTTCAGTAGTGGAGTTGCTGCTGGCGAGCGGGCTGGCCACATCGAAGGCCGATGCCCGGCGAGGAATCCAGGGCCGGGGCTTCTACCTGAACGATGAGCCCATCGAGGCGGTCGACCGTGAGCTGACTGAAGACGAGCTCCAGGGCCCAGCAGGCGGACGCTACGTGATCCTGCGCAAGGGAAAGAAGAACTACGTGAGGCTCGTGCTGGAATCCTGATCACCGCCTACCAGCGGCGTCGCCGGGCCGGGGCACGGCGTGGCGGCTTGACACCGAGCAGGCCGAATAACCCGCGCATGACCTCTCTCACAACGGTTCTGCCCACCGGCGAGGATACTGCGTCCTTCGCTACTTCTGCCATGCTTTTCTCCGGCTGCGACCCGGACCCGCGCTCCTGAGCTACCTCCGCCGGCGGCGGCGCAGTGCGGGCCATCCTGGAGGCAAGGATCTCGCGCGCACTCTCGCGGTCCAGACTCTTCCCATATTCGGCTAGCAGGCTGGACTGGCTGATGTCCGCCTGCAGCTCCTCCGGGGTAAGGGGGGCCATGCGAGATGACGGTGGGATTAGTCTGGTGGCCACGACCGGAGTAGGAGTTCCGCGCGCGTTCAGCACGGTGACCACTGCTTCCCCGATCCCAAGCGAAGTGAGCGTCTCACCCAGGTCGTAAAAGGACGTCTTGGGGAAGGTCCGCACCGTGGCCCTTAACGCCTTATCGTCGTCCGGCGTGTGAGCGCGCAATGCGTGCTGGATTCGATTGCCGAGCTGGGCGAGCACGCCCTCGGGTACGTCTTTCGGGGTTTGGGTCACAAAGTAGACACCCACGCCCTTCGACCTGATCAGCCGCACAACCTGCTCGATCTGGTCGATGAACGCCTTGGATGCGTCATCGAACAGCAGGTGTGCCTCATCGAAGAAAAAGACCAGCTTTGGCTTGGGCAGGTCTCCCGCTTCGGGCAGGTTGTGGTATAGCTCGGCCAGCATCCACATCATGAAAGTCGAGAACAGCTTCGGCTTTTCCGCTACATCGGGCAGCTCGAGGCAAGTCACCACGCCCCGGCCGTCGGAGGTCAGCTGTAGCATGTCGTGGACATCGAACTCCGGCTCCCCGAAGAACCGTTCCGCGCCTTGCGACTCGAGCTCTACCATCTTCCGCAGCAGCACGCCCACGGACGCGCTGGACATACCGCCGTACTGCTTCAGCGCAGCCTTTCCATCGTCCGAGCCCAGGAATTGGAGTACCGCCCTAAGATCGTGCAAATCGAGCAGGGGAAGCTGATTGTCGTCCGAATACTTGAAGACCATGGCCAAAACGCTGGTCTGGGTGTCGTTCAACGACAGCACCTTGCCCAGCAGCAGCGGTCCGAACGAGCTCACCGTCGCACGAAGCTGCACTCCCAGGGCGCCGGTCAGGCTGACAAACTCGACCGGGACGCCTTTCGATATCCAGTCCCAGCCGAGGTCACTCGATCGTGCGCTGACCCGTTCTGTCGCCTCGGCTGCCATCGCCAGACCCGAGAGGTCCCCCTTCATGTCGGCCGCAAACACCGGTACACCTTGAGCCGAGAGCTGCTCGGTGAGCAGTTGCAGCGTTCGGGTCTTGCCAGTACCGGTGGCGCCCGCTATGAGCCCGTGCCGGTTAGCCATCGAGAGTGGAAGACGAATCTTCGGCTCCTGATGCACCTGCGCTCCTTCGAGCGCTGCGCCGAGGACCAGAGAGGGCTGGTCGCTCGCGTATCCTGCCGCAAGCATCTCGGTAAATGCCGTCATAGGCCCTCCAATATGGAGACGACCCGCTCCATCTCCTCGACCGTGTTGTAGAAGTGGGGGCTGAGCCGGATAGCTCCCTCGCGCACGCCACAGACCACCCCAGCCGACTTGAGAGCCCGAAACGCTCCCCCGACATCCGGCGGCGCCACGCAAAGAATACCCGACCCGTGGCCACCGACCGGCGACACCACTCGCACGCCGCACTCCGCGGCCCACTCGAGCACCGGGGCGTGCAGCGCCCCAAGGTGCTCGGCGATGGAACCGATGCCGGTAGCGAGAAGGAGCCCCAGGGAGGCGTTCATACCGGCGAAGTCCTGGTAGGGCAGCGTAATCATCTCGAAGCGCCGGGCGTCGCCCCGCAGGGTGTCGTCGTATTGGGTGAGCCGAGTGAAATCGTCGGTGCCCTCGAACGCCATCCAACCGGTTACCGAGGGTCGCAGCTTCCCGATCAGCTCCCGCCGCACGTAAACGAAGCCGGACCCCCAGGGCGAGAGCAGCCACTTCTGCGCGCCACAGGCCAGCACATCTACCGGAGTCTTCCTGAGGTCCAGCGGCACCTGACCTACTCCCTGTATGGCATCGACAACCAGGTAAGCGCCGGAGGCTCGCGTAGCGGCGGAGAGTTGCGCCAGGTCAACGGTGTAGCCGTTGCTGAACTGCACCAGAGAGATCGCGAGAACCCGCACCCTGGGGTCGCGCAGCCGTTCCAGAAGGCGGTCCTCGTCCGGCCAACCGTCGGGGGTGGTTGGGGCGAGCTCGAGGGTGATCCCGCTGTCCTTCAGCAGCATCCAGGGATAGACGTTGGCCGGGAACTCGCGGTCGCTGGTCAGCACAATGTCGCCGGCCTTGAGCGGCAGCGCTCGAGCGGCCAGGCTCAGACCGGAGCCGGTGTTGATGGTGAGGGCGATCTCCTCAGGTGAGGCACCAATCATTTCAGCCACCAGCCGGCGGGACTCGGCTAGCGTGGCGAATAGCTCCCGGTCCAGGACCAGGAGGGGCGCGGCACGCTTTCGGTTGAATGCCTCGACCGCCACCCGCGTCCGTTCGGGCAGCGGACCGACGCTCGCGTTGTTCAGATAGATCGTATCGGCGGTCCAGGGGAACTCCTGTGCGCGAAGCGATGCGAGGTCACCCTTCACCGGTCACCTCTCACTTCTGAGCTTCGGATCATACGCCTCGCGTAGCGCGTCGCCCACCAGGTTGAACCCGAGGACTGCCGCCCCGATCGCAAGCCCGGGCGCAAACGAGATCCAGGGGGCCACGCGAAGCAGGTCCCGCCCGTCGGCCACCATGGCTCCCCAGCTCGGCGTGGGCGGCTGGGCGCCAAGACCGACGAACGACAGTGCAGCTTCAGCCATTATTGCCCCGGCGATACCCAGCGTGGCGGCGATGATGACCTGAGTCCGCACATTCGGCAGCAGGTGCCGCAGGAGGACTCGCCGGTCGCGTGCTCCCAGGGCTTGGGCGGCCAGCACGAACTCCGCATGCCTGAGGACGAGCACCTGACTTCGCACCAGCCGGGCCATTCCCGCCCAGCCCACCACCCCTATAACCACAAATACGACCGGCAGCGAGGGCTTGACCGCCGCAGCCACTGCGATGAGCAGTAGAAGGGTGGGGAACGCCAGAGTGACGTCGGCAAGCCGCATGACCAGGGCATCCACCCAACGGCCGTAGTATCCGGCCAGCAGCCCCAGGAGTACGCCGAGAGTCACTGACACCGATTGCGAGATCACGCCTACGGATAGCGAAAGCCGGGCTCCGTAGAGGACCCGGCTCAGCACATCGCGTCCCTGGGTATCTGTGCCCAGCAGAAAGCGGGATCCTGGCTCAATCAGATAGGCGTTCCTGAGGTCGCCGGTGAGCGGGTTGTGAGGCGCGAGCCATGGCGCAAAGACCGCGGCAATGACGACCGTTGCCACAAAGAACACCCCTAGCTGAAAGAAGCGGTCCCCCCTCAATCTCTGCCGCAGCACGCCTTCAGACATCCTGATCCTGTGACATGGGTTACCCGGCGTGGCGAGACGGAGACCGGTTCGGACTCACCCGCCCTGGGCGCACGATTCTTGCATTTTTATCTCGGCAGGTCTCTAGTGCAACCTTTGGCAGGTACCCAATTTGATACCGGATAGCCCATTCACCCTGGTCCTGAGCGGCGGCGGCCTGAAAGGGCTGGCGCACGTGGGCGTTTTGAAGGCCCTGGAGGAGCGGGCGCTGGTGCCCAGCCTGGTTGTGGGTTCCAGCATCGGATCGCTGATCGGCGCCGCCTGGGCAGCGGGTGTTCCGGTGCGGCAGATGGAGGCACGAGCCCGGCTGATCCGGCGCAAGGACGTCTTCCAGGTGGCCCGAGCCGATGTGGCCCTCCGCCGGCTGCTGGCTCCGTCACTCTACCGCCGCGAGCCGCTGGAAGCGCTGATCGCCAGTCTGGTGGGCAACGCCACATTCAGCGATCTCAAGCGTCGTCTCCTGGTCAACACGGTGGACCTTCATTCGGGCATGCAGGTCATGTGGGGCCTTCCGGGACTGCGCAGCACCAAGGTTGCCGACGCAGTCGCGGCCTCATGCGCTCTTCCTGGCATCTTTCCTCCGCGGGAGATCAACGGCCGCGACTACGTTGACGGCGCTATCATCGAAAATCTGCCGGTGCGGATGGCAGCGTCCCTGGGCGAGGGGCCTATCCTGGCAGTCAACGTTGCCGCGATGAGCGTGCGACGTTCGGCGCTGGAGACTCAGGGTTTTGCGGCCACCTACAGCCGTGGAATCGAAATCGTGATGCAAACCCAGATTGAAACGCAGCTCCGTGACTGGAAGGGTCCGCCGCTGGTTCTGGTGCAGCCTAAAGTCGAGCACATCTCGATGTTTGCCTTTGATAAGACCGACGAGCTGATCGACGCCGGCTACCGCGCCACCGCCAACACCCTGGACCAGCTCGGCACCCGGCTGGGAGGAATTGCCCGCGGAATGCATCCAGTCCGCCGGCTAAGGGTCCTGGTTGACGAGGAGCGATGCGTGGGCTGCGGCTCGTGTGTGGTCCAGGCCCCCCAGGTTTTCCGGTTGGATGCCAAGGGCAAAGCGGAAGTGATGACACCGGTCCAGAGCTGGTCTCCCATAGACGGTGCCTACGTCCTCAACTGCCCCACCTACGCCATCAGTGTGCGTCCCGAAGACTCTGCCGCCTGACCTCAAAAAGGATCAGGGCTTACCCCTCCGCTGACCCCCATCTCTTCGCTCCCCGAGCTCTCCGCCGATCTGCCTGACATCGGCTGTAACCCGGTTCCAGTTATAGAAGCTCTCGACTGCCTTGCGACCCCCTGCACCGAGGCGTCGGGCGAGGTCAGGGTTATCGAGAAGCGCCCGAACCGCGTCCACAACTGGCTCTACCCGCCGAGCGTCGACCAGCAGCCCGGTCTCATTCTCTCGAACTGCGTCGGGGATACCGCCGCTCGACCCGCCCACCACCGGAATACCGCAGGATGAAGCTTCACTGAGCGAGATCCCGAACCCCTCCATCATCAGCTCGGCCGGACGGGAGACACCGAGATAGATCGCGGCGTTGTTGTAAAGCGCAGGCAGATCCGCGTCGGGCACGTCGGTAAGAAACCGCACGCGATGAGACACGCCAAGCCGTCGGGCGAGTCGTTCGAGCTCATCCTGCATCGTTCCAGAGCCCACGATCGCGTACCGCAGGCTCGGGTAGTCGTCCCGAAGCGCCGCCAGCACGTGTATTACGGTATCGATCCCTTTGTGGGCCACCAGCCGGGCAACCGTGAGCAGCCACCTACCTTCATCGAGCCCATAACGCGCTCGTGCCTCGGAAGGGTCAATTCCGGGACGGAAGTGATCCGGATCGGTACCGAGCGGCACAACCCGCACGTCTATTTCCCCCTGACGGAAGCCGATCTCATATAAGACCGCCAGGCACAGCTCTCTAGTCCATCGGCTGATGGCCACCAGCACAGCAGCTGAACCGATCAACGTTCGAGCCGCCGACCGTTTGAGAGCCGAGCGGCGGAGGCGATCCTGCAGCAGGAGGAGGTCGGTGCCGTACAGGAAGATTCCGTATGGGGTGCCTACCCGTTGACGAACCCACCGTGCCGGATATCCGGCAGGCTTGAGATTGCCACACCACACAAATTCCGGGTCCACCGAGCGGGCAAGTGCACCGGCTCGCCGCGACCAGGCCAGAAGCCCCTGGATCGTGCGCAGCCGGCGACTCGGCACCGTGATTCGATCTATTTTATTCCTGAAGGAGGCATCAACCTCGCAATCCTCAACGCAGCCACCCGTGGAGACTACGAGAGATCCCGGCGGATACCGCCTGGCCAGCTCGCCCATCATGCGGGCAATGCCACCGCCAATAGGCGGGAAGTCGTAAGTGAAGAGGAGTTGCGTCACGCGCCGGCCCGCGCCGGGCGGGTTCCACCTGCTGGCCGGCGGAGCAACCACCCCCCGCGGCCACCCTCGAGATAGGTCAGCTCGGCACCTAGATCCTCGCTCC
>JACCRS010000251.1 GCA_013813435.1 Gemmatimonadales bacterium | reverse complement strand
GGCGAGGGGGTGCTCATCCTCAGTCCCGAGTCGGTGGCCCACTTCTATCCGGCCTCGCCCGAGCAGCTCATCAACGCCTGCTACGAGGCTGGGTTCCGGGCCGTCACCCGGGGCGTCATTGGCGACGAACTCGTTGCAGCCGAGTATCTTAAGCTGTGGGAGCAGGAGCCATGGGGCACCATGATCCGGTCCACCGACCCGGTGGTGGTGGACGCCGTGCGCCTTCGGTTCCCCGAGTTGGTGCCGTATCTGGCTCCGGTGACGGTTCCACCGGTAGCGGAGGCCCGATACTTGAGAGCGCAGTATGGCGCAGATCTCAAAATCGTGTACGCTGGCATCAGTTCGCCGTTAAGCAGCACCGAGCTCGACGCTGCCATCACTTTCGGCGACCTGGACCAGATCTTCCGGATCCGGGACGTCAACGTGCTGAGCCAGCCGATCTTCTTCGACCGGGTGCCGGAGGAGCGGCGGCGGCATCTGAGCGCCGCGGGCGGGCTGCCGCTGCCGCTGCTGGAAGAGGCCCGCTACTCCAGCCGGCGGTTCCGGAAGCTCCGCGGGCTCGACGCGCTCAAGGCGGTGGCCCGGGCGGTGGCGGTGGACCGGCTGGAGCTCGGCTTCGTGGACATCCTCTCGAGCGAGGGTCCGCTGGACCACCCGCTGTCCGGGCCGCGGGAGGAGCTGTTCTGGCGGCGTGAGCTTCTGGCCAGCACCGAGCCACCCCGGAGCCGATACCCGGTGGTGGACACGGCAGTGGTGGCGAGTGCGGGGGCAACCTTTGCCATCAAGGAGCGGGCGGTCCGCCCCGATCCCGGGGCGGTGTCGTCTATTCTGGAACAGATCGGGCTGGGGCCGAACGGGCGCCCCTGGGATTGCCGGGCCTGCGGCTACGACACCTGCCGGCGCTTTGCCGAATCGGCGGCGCTGGGCCGGGCGTCGTTGCGCCAGTGCGCGCCCTACCAGGAGCGGCGGGCGGATGAGGCGCAACGGGCCGCCGCGGCCGACGAGCTGACCGGGCTCTCCACCTACCGGGTCCTGCGCGAGCGGCTGGCATTCGAGATCGAGCGAAGCAAGCGGAGCAACGAGGGCTTCGCGGTGTTGTTCCTGGACCTCGACCGCTTCAAGCAGGTGAACGACCAGTACGGGCACGAGGCCGGCAACGAAATTCTGCGGGCGGTGGCCGAAGAGATCAAACACGCGGTGCGCGCCTCGGACGTGGCGGCCCGCTACGGCGGTGACGAATTTGCGGTCATCCTCACCCGGACCGATCTGGATGGCGCCACCCGGGTGGCGGAGGCGATCCGGGCCGGCATCGAGGGAATCGGGCGCAGGCTGGGCTACCCGGCCGGACTGATCACGGTGAGTGCCGGGGTGGCCGGGTTCGATCATAACGAGCCGGAGGGAGACCTCCTGATCTCGGCGGACCGGGCGCTGTACCGGGCTAAGGCGGCGGGTCGCAATGCAGTGGCGTAAGGGAGTCGCCAGTCGCCCGTTGCCAGTCTCTCGTAGTCAGTGCGACAGTAGTGCGCGCGGCGCAATCCCGACGACTGAAGACTGGCAGCTGACGACTTACGGTGACCGGCGACTGGCGACTGGTCACCCATACTCAAGGCGATCCCGTCCACGATGACCGGTCCCTTCAGCCCCAAACCTGGCGCGCCGCAGCAGCCAGTCCGTCCGGCCGGCGAGTCGATCCCGGATCCATGGGGCATCCGGCGGGCGGAGAACCTGCTCACCAGCCTGGAAGGCATCCTCTCGGCCCGGGTGGTCACCACGCCTTTGGGCGAGGTGAGCGAGGTCCACGTGCTGGCGCAGGCGGGCCTGTCGCCCAAGCAGCTGGTGCGGAACATCGAGTCGGCGCTTCTGGCGCAGCTGGGCCTCAAGATCGACCACCGCAAGATCAGCGTGGCCCAGACGGCCGACGTGAAGCCGATCGAGGCGCTGGAGCGCGACGCGGTGCGGGACCGGGTGCTCCAGCGGGCAGTGCTGTTCGAGAACCTGACCGTGGCGCCGGGGCGCCGGCCCCACCGGATCCTGATATCGGTGACGCTCACCTACCGGGAGCACACCGAGACGGCGGAGGAGGAGAGCTCGGACACGGCGCGGAACCGGGTCGAGGGCGCGGCCAAGGCGGCGGTGACGGTGCTCGACCGGCTGCTCAAGGACTCCTCCCTGGCGCTCGAGGGCGCCAAGATTGTGGACGGGTTCGATCGGGAGTTCGCCTTCGTGGCGGTGCAGGGGCTGGGTGGGCGGGAGACGCTGCTGCTGTCTGGGACGGCCGAGATCAAGGAGAGCGCGGAGCGGGCGGCGGTGTTCGCGGTGCTGGATGCCACCAACCGGTGGACGGAGATGAGAAGGCAGGCGTAGGCGGACGGGCGGCAGGCGGACAGGCGGTTACCCGACTGGCGGACGCGGCCGACACGCTGTAGCATATTGGAGCACGGACGCACCCCCCTAGCGTCCGATACTTACCAAAGGCATAGCGAGATGCAGACACCGGCGGAAGCCGGGTGACGGCTCGGAAGACGGAGGGGCGGCTCGATACGACCGCCTTACCGCCGTACCGCCGTACTGTGCGCGCGAGTAAGTAGCGGTTCCAACGCGAAAGGAAGAAAAAGGTAGGGGATCCCGGTCTTCGTAGGGTAACACGAGCGAAGACAAGCGGACAACTGTCGAGCGGAGCGTCTGGTGGGCCATAGCGAGGCTTGCCACTTCCCGAATTCTGAGAGGCTCGAAGGGGGGTGACGCTCATGTTGAAAGGCAGTTTGCTCGCATCGGTCGGAAGATTTCTCGCCCGACTGATCGGTGGGGGTGAAGGGCAGGACTGGCACTAAAGGTTCTGCCCGACCGGGATTCCTACCTTGTCTAAAGCTATGCCACGAAAGAGCAGCATCACACTTCTAGTCTTATTCACCACTGCGAGCGCCTTTCTAGCGGTCACATCGGCGTGGCCGTCCTCCAGTGAGTTCCCCGGCTGGTGGGCGCTTTGCACATTTATACTAGTCGCCTTCGTGTTGCAGTCTCTGAATACTGATCTAAGAGTTGCTGCAAAGGGCTCGACATCCTTCATCATGCACTTGGCAGGCTGCCTTCTCTTCGGTGCTTTTTGGGGTGCCTTAATCGCGGGGGTGGCCACTCTCCTAGGACAAATCAGGCTAGCAAACCATCCTCTCAAAGCTCTTTTCAATGTTTCTCAGAGAGTACTAGCCGTTATGGTGGCCGCCACAATCTACAGTTGGCTAGGCGGCAACTTTGCTCCGGACTACCTAAGCCATAATGCCGCTTTTTCTTCCCCGACTGGGCAGAAGGACCTCGGACTTTTCTCAGTTTTAGCGGTTGGGTACTTCCTTACCAATTCAGTG
>JACCRS010000250.1 GCA_013813435.1 Gemmatimonadales bacterium | reverse complement strand
AGCGGGAATACCGGAATCGGGCTGGCGTATGTGGCCGCGGCCCGAGGTTATCGCTGCATCTTTACCATGCCGGATACGATGACTTACGAGCGCCGGAACATGCTGCGCGCTCTCGGTGCCAAAGTGGTCCTTACCGAAGGCGCGAAGGGAATGAAAGGCGCCATGGCCCGGGCGGAGGAGCTTCTGGCACGCCTGGGAGACCGCGCCTGGATGCCGCGGCAGTTCGACAATCCGGCTAACCCAGCCATCCATTACCGCACCACCGGACCTGAGATCTGGGCCGACACCGGGGGCGCGGTGGATATCTTCGTGTCCGGCATCGGTACCGGCGGGACGATCACCGGAGCTGGCCGGTACCTGCGGGAGCGGAAACCCGGCATCCGCATAGTGGCGGTAGAGCCGGCCGAGAGCCCCGTCCTCTCAGGCGGCCAGCCTTCGCCTCACAAGCAGCAGGGCATCGGGGCCGGGTTCGTCCCCTCCATTCTCGACACCAGCGTCTACGACGAAGTCATCCGTGTCACCAATGATGATGCCATAGCTACCGCTCGCAGGCTTGCCCGGGAAGAAGCTATCTTCGCCGGAATTTCCAGCGGTTCGATAACATGGGCCGCGCTTCAAGTGGCCGGCCGGAGCGAGAACGCCGGCAAGCTGATCGTATCGGTGGTGTGCGACTTTGGTGAGCGCTATCTCTCCCATCCAGTCTACACCGAGCTGCCCGACCCGGACATCTCCGATCTCGAGGAAGCTCTGGCGGCGCCGACAGCCATGGCCTGAAATCTCACTACCCACGAGGCACGAGCACCTGTGACCACCCCTGCGCGTTCTCTCAACGGCGGCAACACCGCCGAGCGGGTTGATAGTATCTTCGGCGCCGACATCTTCTCCCGCAGCACCATGCGGCAGCGCCTTCCCAAAGAGGTGTATCGCAGTCTCCTCAGGACCATCGATCATGGCGAGCCCCTCGATCCGGCTGCGGCGGATGTGGTAGCGGCTTCGATGAAGGACTGGGCCATCGAGAATGGGGCGAGTCACTACACCCACTGGTTTCAGCCGCTCACCGGACTTACCGCCGAGAAGCATGATTCGCTGGCCGGACCGGACGGCAGCGGTGGCGTGGTGTTCAACTTCTCCGGCTCCGAACTGGTCCAGGGCGAGCCCGACGCCTCCAGCTTTCCGTCCGGCGGGCTGAGGGCCACTTTCGAGGCCCGGGGCTACACCGCGTGGGATGCAACCAGCCCCGCTTTTCTCATGCGGGGGGAGAACAATGTCACCCTGTGCATACCCACCGCATTCGTGTCCTGGACCGGCGAGGCGCTGGATACCAAGATCCCGCTGCTACGCTCGGTCGAGGCGCTGTCAAGCCAGGCTCTCCGAATTCTTCGGATCTTCGGCACCGACGAAGGCGTCTCGCGTATCATCACCACGGTAGGACCCGAGCAGGAGTACTTCCTGGTGGACCGTGAGCTTTACTATCGGCGGCCCGATCTGCTCACTTGCGAGCGAACCTTGTTCGGGGCCAAGCCGCCCAAGGGACAGCAGCTCGAGGATCACTACTTCGGCACCATCCCGCCCCGAGTGCTCGCGTTCATGTCAGAGTCAGAGCGTGAGCTGTACCGGCTGGGCGTGCCGGTCAAGACCCGCCACAACGAGGTAGCGCCGGGTCAGTACGAGATTGCGCCGCTGTTCGAGGCCAGTCATATCGCCAGCGATCATCAGATGCTTCTGATGGAAACGCTGAAACGGGTCGCGCCCCGTTTCGGGCTCCAGGCACTGCTGCACGAGAAGCCGTTTGCCGGCGTAAACGGCTCGGGGAAGCACAACAATTGGTCGATGTCCACCGACACCGGGGTAAATCTCCTCGATCCCCAGGACGATACTCACACGAATATGCAGTTCCTGGTGTTCCTGGTGGCCACCATTCGCGCGGTAGATATCCACGCCGATCTGCTTCGCGCCTCCATCGCGTCGGCGGCCAACGATCACCGGCTCGGCGCCAATGAGGCACCGCCCGCCATCATCTCGATCTTTCTCGGCAAAATGCTTTCAGACATCCTGGAGCAGGTGGAGCGGGGGCTCCCCAAGCGTACCATCCGGGGCGGTGTCCTCGACCTGGGCGCCAAGACCCTGCCAATGCTGCCGCGCCACTCGGGCGATCGCAATCGCACCTCGCCGTTCGCATTCACCGGAAACAAGTTCGAGTTCCGGGCGGTAGGCTCCAGCGCCAGCATCGCATGGCCCAATACCGTGCTGAATACCATCGTGGCCGAGTCGCTGGAGTACATGGCGGAGCAGTTGGAGCGCGCTGTAGGATCGAGGCGAAGTCCCGCCCGGCTCCAGGCAGGAGTCATTGCGGTGCTGAAGAAAGTGATCAAGCAGCACAAGCGGGTAATCTTCGATGGCGACAACTACTCCGAGGAGTGGCACGCCGAGGCGCGTGATCGGGGCCTGCCGAACCTCAAGGACTCCGTCGAAGCGTTCGGAGTGCTGCGCGCCCGGAAAAATGTGGATCTGTTTCGGAAGTACGGTGTGCTGACCAAGGCGGAGCACGACTCTCGCACCCACATAATGGTTGAGAAGTACATCAAGCAGCTCGCGATCGAGGCCGAGACCATGGTGTCGATAGCGAGAGGTCAGGTATTGCCGGCCGCGCTTCGACATCAGCAGCGCATGGCCGAAGCGGTGGCGGCTACCCAAGCCGCGGGCGTGGACTGCGACGACACGGTTGACGCGCTTCGGAGCTTCGTCGAGCTGGTTACCCGGGTTAGGTATGCCACCGCCGCCGTGGAACAGGCGTCAGCTCACCCCGAGGCCGATCCCATGAAGCACGCCACTCAAATCAGCCGGCAGCTGAAGCCGGCCATGGCCGAGCTGCGGATCGCGGTGGATACGGCGGAAACGCTGGTAGCGGCTGACCTGTGGCCGCTGCCGACCTATCGGGATCTGTTGTTTTTGAAGTAATCGGGAGCCAGGAGTCACCAGTCGCGAGTCGTAAGGTCGCGGGGCAGTAGCAGTCGCCCTCGGCTCACGATTCGTCCGGCGACTCGCGACTAGATGGGCCAGCCGCTCGGCTTCTTACGCGTGAGAAGGAACAGCTCGGAGGGGAGGGTGGCAGGGGTCAGCGTACCGGCCATGGCCTGAAAACTCTCGCATTCCGCCTGTGAAGCATTCGGATCGAAACACACCGCAAGCGCTTCCACCAGGGGCGGCCGGTCTGGCCGTTCCAGCGAATCGAGCCAGGGATGGCGCTGGGTTACCTCTCTGCAGGTCAGCCTAACACGAACCGCTCCGTCCAGCCAGCAGGGTCCTTCCGACAGGCCAACAAGGAGCGGCTGGCTCAGGAGTAGGCTTTCGCCGCTCGGGGTGATTGCTCCAAACCGGGATCTGCCTCGCTCGTTCCGCTGATGCAGCACCACACCCCACCCATAGGCGGGCCGTTGCTGACGATACCAGTCGAGCACTCTGATAAGCTGTTCCCGTAACGCGTCGACGACGAGTGGAGATGGCATGATTCCGACCAGCAGAAGGGGTTAACCGCATCGGCCCAGGAAGGGCGCGGTCGCCATAATGCTATGCAGAATACGGGCCATTCTAGCTGGGAGCCGGGAGCTAGGAGCTAGGAGTCAGGAAAGATTCACCCTGGCGCACCGGCGCTGCGATGCCCACATTCCGCAGTTCATCTATGAGCAATCGGTACCCCTCCTCCCATGTGTTTTACCGCAAGCTGACCCGGGACTACCCGCGCATCGAGCGGGCCGATGGCTGCTATCTCTATGACAACCATGGGCGGCGATACCTGGACGGCGCGGGCGGGGCGTACGTCGTGAACGTCGGGCATGGAGTTAGTGAAATCGCCGAGGCGATATCTTGTCAGGCCAGTCGGATGGCCTACGCAAGTGGGAACGCGTTCACTCACGACTCGGTGGAAGAGTTGGCCGATGAGATCGCGCGAGTCTCGCCGGGTGATCTCGATACGGTATATCCACTGGGAAGCGGATCGGAGGCGGTTGAAGCTGCCCTGAAGCTGGCGCGCCAGTACTGGGTTGAATCGGGGAAACCGGAAAAACACAAGGTGATGGCGCTGGCCCCCTCTTACCATGGGAATACCTTGCTGGCGCTCTCGGCTTCGTCGAGGGAACAATACAAGACCTGCTATCGCGAATGGCTGGTGCAAGTGGTCCGGGCGCCGGCGTTCTACCCCTACCGATGCGAGTGCCGGGGCGTTCCGCCACTCTGTACCTCGTGCACCGGCGATGCCATCGAAGCGGCGATTATACGCGAGGGCCCCCACACTATCGCGGCGCTGATCGCGGAGCCGGTGGGTGGCTCATCCACCGGGGCCTCGGTACCGTCGGCGGGATACTGGCAACGGGTCCGCGACATTTGCGATCGGCATCAGGTATTGCTGGTTGCCGATGAGATTCTCACCGGTGCCGGTCGCACCGGGACCTGGTCCGCGCTCGAGCCGTATGGCATCGTGCCTGACATCATGGTGCTAGGCAAAGGTATCGCCGGCGGTTATGTCCCACTCTCAGCGGTTGTGGCGCCCCGCCGCGTCGTCGATGTGCTGGCTCGAGGCTCAGGGACATTCCTTCACGCCCAGACCTTCTCCCATCACGCCACCCTCTGCGCCGCCGGAGTGGCCACCATCAAGTACCTGCGCCGGCATGGGCTGATCGAGCGTTGCGCGGCAATGGGATTGGTGTTGCATCACCGTCTTGACGAGCTGCGGTCGATCCCCTGGGTCGGTGATGTACGGGGAAGAGGACTTCTGGCCGGCATCGAGTTCGTGGAGGACAAGAGCACCGGCCGGCCGTTTCCGCCGTCAGTGCGCTTTGCGGAATCGTTCGCCGCCACCGCTCTGGATATGGGGTTGACGGTGTGGCCCAACTCAGGGCAGCTCGAGGACGGAAGCGGGGATCTCGCCATGCTGGCGCCACCGTTCGTGATCGACGAGAACCAAATTGACGAACTGGTCACGCTGTTCGGGCGTGCGGTGGAGCGAACCGCGGCCGCGGTGTCTGCCCCCCGATGAGTGCGCCGGCCAAGATCACCTACACATCCACCAGCGGAAACCTCGAGGAGTTTCACCATCTCTTCGACGACGCCCTGGCCGGGATAAGAGCGCAGGCCGGCGGCCTGCATCCGTTCTACATCGGCGGTGAACCGGTCGAGAGCCGCAATGAGCCGCTGGTCGACCGCTCTCCGGCGGATACCAGCATCGTTCTGGGCCGGTTCGCCGCCGCCAGCCCGGCGCACGTCGACGCGGCCGTTGACAATGCGCACATAGCCCAGCGGGGGTGGGCCCGGATGCAGTGGCGAGATCGAATAGGCATCCTGCGCCGGGCCGCGGTCCTGATCCGCGAGCGCAAGTATGAACTGGCGGCGCTGATGAGCCTCGAGGTGGGTAAGAGCCGCCTGGAGGCGATGGGCGATGCGGAGGAATCAGCTGACCTCATCGATTACTACTGCCAGCAGGTGGAGGATGCAGATGGCTTTGTCCGGCCAATGGCCCGGATCACTCCGGTGGAGCACAACACCGATGTGCTCCGGCCCTACGGTGTTTTTGCCTGTATTGCCCCGTTCAACTTCCCTCTGGCTTTGTCGGCGGGAATGTCGTCAGCCGCGCTGGCGGCCGGAAACGCCGTGGTATACAAACCAGCGGAAGACACTCCCTGGACCGGCCTCAAGCTGTACGAGGTGTATCGTGACGCCGGCCTGCCGCCGGGGCTGTTCAACCTTCTGATCGGCCGGCGCGAAGAGATCGGCGATCCCCTCTGGCAGCACCCCAGAGTTGACGGCATCGTATTTACCGGGTCGAAGCAGGTCGGCATGCGAATCCACTCCGGTCTGAGTGGCCGATGGATCAAGCCCTGCCTGCTCGAACTGGGCGGGAAGAATGCGGCCGTGGTGCTCACCAGTGCCGATCTCGATGCGGCGGCCGAGGGAGTCATGCGGTCTGCCTTCAGCCTCCAGAACCAGAAGTGCAGCGCCACCTCGCGGGTCTATGTACAGGGCAAGGTCATGGCGCCATTTCTGGAGCGGTTACTGGAGAAAACCCGCGCCATCAAGATGGGCGATCCCTCCGAGCGAGACGTGTTCTTTGGGCCGGTTATCAGCCAGCGTTCGGTGCAGCGATTCGAGGAGGCTGTGGCACAGGCGCGTACCGAGGGAACCGTTCTGCTGGGTGGAGGTCGCTTGCGGGGGGACGGGTTCGACCGGGGCCACTTCGTTGCACCGACCATTGCCAGCCTGCCGCTGAACTCCTCCCTGTTCGAACAGGAGCTTTTCGTGCCGTTCCTGGCTGTGGGTCAGGTAGCGGATCTCGACCAGGCGATCGCCGAAACCAACCGGGTGGAATACGGTCTGACCGCCGGCATCTTCTCCGGCAAACCGGCTGATGTCTCCCGCTTCTTCGACGAGGTCGAGGCCGGAGTGTGCTACGCCAACAAGCGCACCGGTGCCACGACGGGAGCATGGCCGGGGGCACAACCGTTCTGCGGCTGGAAGGGATCGGGCTCCACCGGCAAGGGCGGCTGCGGTCCCTACTATGTTGCCCAATTCATGCGGGAGCAGAGCCGAACCATCATCGATGGCTGAGAAGGAACTCTAATGCCTGCGCGCGAGTATCCCAGAATCATCGTTCCGCCGCCGGGGCCCAGGGCGCGAGCGATCGTGGCACGTGACGCCGAGTGGACGTCCACCTGCTACATCAAGGAATATCCTCTGGTCGTGTCGCGGGGCCAGGGCGTGATGGTGGAAGATGTGGACGGCAACCGGTACCTCGACTTCATGGCTGGTATCGCCGTATCATCGACCGGCTACGGTCATCCCAAGGTAGTGGCGGCGGTGAAGGAAGCAGCCGACCGCTTCCTCCATATCTGCGGATCGGACTTCTACTATGAGGGGATGGCCGCGCTGTGCGAGCGGCTTGCCAGGGTGGCTCCGGGACCCTCGAAGAAGCGCGTTTTTCTCACCAACTCGGGCACCGAAGCGGTTGAGGCGGCTATCAAGCTGGCGCGCTACGCCACCGGGCGAACGGCGATCATAGCTTTTCGCGGCGCCTTCCATGGCCGGACCACCGGAGCTGTAACGCTGACCTCGAGCAAGGCTCGTCAGCACGCCGGCTTTGGGCCGCTGCTTCCCGACGTACATCACGTTCCGTTTGCCTATCGTTACCGCTGCCAGTTCTGCAGCGGCCAGGCCGCATGTAACCGCGGGTGTGTCGACATCATCGAGAAGGAGCTCTTTACCCGCCAGCTCGACCCCCACGATGTGGCCGCCATCTTCTTCGAGCCTATTCAGGGCGAGGGTGGTTATATCGTCCCTCCGCCGGGCTACCTGACCTCACTTCGCGAGCTGTGCGATCGTTACGGAATCCTGCTGGTGGCCGATGAAGTACAGTCGGGTATCGGCCGGACCGGTAAGATGTTCGCCTGCGAGCATGAGGGAATCGAGCCGGATATTCTGCTCACCGCCAAGGGTCTCGGCTCCGGCATGCCGATCGGCGCCATGATCTCCAGCGACTCGATCACCACCTGGAAGAACGGTGCCCACGGTTCCACCTTCGGCGGCAACCCGGTCTGCTGTGCCGCCGCTCTGGCCACGCTGGACCTGGTGGAGGGTGGCCTGATGGCCAACGCCGCCCGGATGGGTGAACGGCTCATGGCGCGGGCCTCCCGTCTCATGGAGAAGCATCCCTGCATCGGCGACGTGCGCGGCCGGGGCCTGATGGCCGGGATCGAGTTCGTAAAGGATCGCGACACCCGGGAGCCGGCAGCCGAGCTGGTGAACGAGCTGGTACAGCGGGCCTTTCGCCAGGGGCTATTGCTGCTGGGAGCGGGAAAAAGCACTCTGCGGCTGGCGCCGCCGCTGGTGGTGGATGAGAACGATGTGGATACCGCCTTGGATATGATCGACGCCTGTCTGGCCGAGCTCGATTGAGCCCACGGTCGAAAGTCGTCAGCATGCGCGAGGCGATTGCCGCCCACGTTCGTGACGGCGACACCGTGGTCATCGAAGGATTCACCCACCTGATCTGTTTTGCAGCCGGGCACGAGATCATCCGGCAGGGCCGGCGTGACCTGACGCTCTGCCGTCTCACGCCCGACCTCATCTACGATCAGATGATCGCCGTGGGCTGCGCCCGAAAGCTGGTGTTCTCCTGGGCGGGGAATCCCGGTGCCGGGTCGCTCCACGCTTTTCGGCGCGCGGTAGAGGGAAAGGGTCCGCCGCTCCAGCTCGAGGAGTACTCCCACTTCGGCATGGTCGCGCGGCTCAGCGCCGGCGCGTCGCGGCTGCCGTTCTGGACCATGCGCAACTACTCGGGTACCGATCTCCCGGCCGTCAATCCGGCGATCCGGACGGTGACCTGCCCCTACACCGGCGAAATCCTCGCCACGGTCCCGGCTCTCAATCCCGATGTGACGGTAGTTCATGCCCAACGCTCCGATGCGCAGGGCAACGCGCAGATATGGGGGCTGCTCGGCGTTCAGAAAGAGGCGGCGTTCGCCTCGGAGCGGGTGATCGTCGTGGTGGAGGAGCTGGTCGATCAATCGGTCATTCGATCCGATCCCAACCGGACCGTCATCCCAGGCATGATCGTAGACGCGGTTGTGGTCGAGCCCTGGGGTGCGCACCCATCATACGCGCAGGGGTATTACGATCGGGACAACGAATTCTACATCGCGTGGGAGGGAGTCTCACGCGACTCGGCCGCACTGAGCCGCTATCTGGAGGAGTTCGTGTACGGGGTGGAAGACCGCCGTGCCTACGTGGTGCGGTGCGGCGGGCTGGAGCGGCTGCGGGCGGCGGAGCGGGTGTGTGCCGGGGTGAACTATGGGTTCTGAGCTGATGTGGATGAGGAGTCGGCATAGGCGTGGCCGATGAAGCCGAGCTATTCTCCCGCCGAAATGATGACCGTGGTGGCGGCCCGGGAGCTGAGCGATGGCGAAGTGGTGTTCGTCGGAATCGGTTTGCCCAACCTGGCCTGTAATCTGGCAAGGGAGACCCACGCACCCGAGCTGGTGCTGATTTACGAATCTGGCGCGGTGGGGGCCGTGCCCGAGCGCCTCCCCGTCTCCATTGGAGATCCGGCTCTGGTGACCGGTTCCCTCATGGTTTGCAGCATGGCGGACGTGTTCCAGTGTTTCCTGCAGAATGGCCGTATACAGGTGGGCCTGCTCGGGGCCGCGCAGATCGACCGCTACGGCAACATCAACACGACCGTGGTGGGGGAATACATCGCGCCATCGGTCCGCCTGCCTGGCAGCGGCGGTGCGGCGGAGATAGCGATTCATGCTGGCCGCATCGTGGTGATAGCCCGGCTTGACCGCCGGGTTTTTCGCGAGCGAGTGGACTTCGTGACCAGCCCGGGACGTCGAGCCCAGAGGCACGGGGGCAGCATTGGTTCCACCCGGGTGATCACCGACAAGGCCGTGCTGGAGAGTGATCCGGAGAGCGGAGAGCTGGTGCTGGCCGCTCTCTACCCCGGAGTCGACGCGGCGGAAGTTGCGGCCGGGGTCGGATGGGAACTCCACAGCCTGGGAAGATTGGCTGAGGTGTCATCTCCCACTGACCAAGAGCTTCAACTTCTGCGTGAGGTGCTGGACCCCAAGCGCTTATACCTCAAGCGCTGACAACCATCTTCGGAGCCCGCATGAGCTCAGGTACCGTGCCTTCCCGAGTCGCCCCCCAGCACGTCGAGCTGCCGCGGGTCCTTACCCTCCGAGACCTGGTACTGTTCAATATCGTTGCCGTCCTCAGTCTCAGATGGACCGCAACGGCTGGAGCCGCCGGCCCCAGCTCCCTCACCCTGTGGGTTTTGGCGGCGGTCCTCTTCTTCGTTCCGCAGGGCCTCGCCGTCAGCTATCTAGCGGCGCGATTCCCCGAGGAGGGGGGTATTTACTTCTGGACCAAGCGCACCTTTGGCGAGGGGCACGGCTTTCTCTGCGGTTGGTGCTACTGGGTCAACAATATTCTCTACTATCCCAACCTCCTCATGTCGACCGCCGTCATCGCCACCTTTGCGATAGGCCGAAGCGAGTCCGGCCTGATGGATGACTGGACCTATATCCTTCTCGCTACCCTGACTGCGCTGTGGCTTGCAGTGCTGTTGAACATCGTCGGACTCAAGACCGGGCGGTGGCTTCAGAACGTGGGCGCACTGGGCACCTACATCCCCGGTGCCGTGCTCATCGGCTTCGGTGTCCACGCGATGCTCACCCGGGCATCCGCCACGCCGATCACCATGGAGACCATTACCCCACGGTTCGGCGACCTCTCGCAGCTGAACCTCTGGGCCTCGATCGCCTTCGCCTATGCCGGTCTGGAGCTGTGCGCGATCATGGGGGACGAAATCAAGAACCCCCGCCGGACGCTGCCGAGGTCGATCTATGTTGCCGCTCCCTTGATCGCGTTTCTTTACATCGCGGGGACAGCATCCGTTCTGTGGCTGGTGCCCAGTCAGGATGTCCATATCGTCTCCGGCTTTCTGCAGGCGCTGAACACGGGAGCGCAGCAGGCCGGCGCGCTGGTTTGGGTAGTGCCGGCGGCGGCGGCCCTCTACGTGGTGGGCAACATCGGAGGGATTGGAGCGTGGCTCACCGGGCCCGCACGGGTGGCGTTCGTGATCGGCCTCGACCGCTACTTCCCACCGGCGTTCGGCCGGGTGCACCCCCGGTGGAAGACGCCCTATGTGGCGATCCTCACTCAGGCGGTGCTGGCGACGGTCTTTCTGCTGCTTTCCGTTCTGGGGAGGGGAACCACGGTGGAGAAGGCATATCTGATCCTGCTCGATACAATGCTGCTGATCTATTTCATCCCCTTCGTCTACCTGTTCTCCTGTTATCTCGTGGTGCGGCTCAAGGAGACTGGGGTGGAGCCGCGTTCTCCGGGAAGAGGCAAGGCTGCCGGAGCCGTGATAGGAGTGAGCGGTGTGCTGCTCACTCTCTTTGCAATGACGATTGCCACGATCCCTCCGCCCGATACCGCGGATCCGTGGCTCTTCCGCGGAAAGGTCATCGGTGGCGCGGCGCTGTTCGTTGCCATGGGCGGGGTGGTGTACTCGCGCGGGCGTCGGAAGGACCATGGATAACCATTCCCTTCTTGCTGCGCGAGGAGTCAGGTTGGCGCTGGGCCTCGTTATCGCTGCCGCGCCGCTGGAGGCGCAGCGCGAGCCGGTGCTGCGGCAGATCAAGGTGCCTCACAG
>JACCRS010000231.1 GCA_013813435.1 Gemmatimonadales bacterium | reverse complement strand
TCCTGTCGATTCGGTTTTGGCCCCAGCCATGATGTGACGTCGGGGCCAAGAGTGAAACCAGCGAGCGAGCGGGCTGGTTCCCTGGGTCGCAAGCCTTGCGACGGCTCTTGACAAATCTATGTTTACAACACGTATTGTAGCGCATGTCAGACCGGGATCGGATCCAGCAGCGGCGCTTCATGGGCGCCGCGGATGAGGCGGTAGTTAGCCTGCTGGTCGCTGCCGTTCACCTCAAGCAGGCGGCAGACACGGTTGTTGAGCGTCACGGGATCACAGGAGACCAGTACAATGTACTGCGCATTCTTCGCGGCGTGCATCCGGGCGGACACCCCCGGTGCGAAGTCGCCCGGAGGATGATCCATCCCTCGCCCGACGTCACCCGCATGCTCGATCGGCTAGTCCGCCGCGGGCTGGTGGCCCGGGTCCAGGACCCGGCCGACCGCCGGCTGTCGGTCGCTACCATCACCAAGGCCGGGCTGACTTTGTTGGAACGGATAGATCCCGAGCTCGAATCGGTGCAGCAAGCCGCCACGGCCGTCCTCACCCCGGCGCAGCTTCGCCAGTTGGCCCGCCTGTGCGACGCGCTGGTGCCGTAGCCGCGGCAGTTCGGAAACGTTTGGTGTTCTTCACCAGTCTACTGGTAAACACACAGCGCCCAGGTGGCGCTTTTCCCGGGAATTACGTGTGTTGGAAACACACTCTCGGAGAATCAACTCAGACCACGTAAGGGAGCATCCTATGTCAGTCACTCAATTACCCACCGACCAGGTTCCCGCTCTGTTCACGCCCTTCTCCGTGGGCGCGCTGCAACTGCCCAACCGGGTGGTGATGGCGCCGATGACGCGAAACCGCGCCGGCGCGGGGAACGTCCCCACACCCATGATGACCACGTACTACCGTCAGCGCGCTTCGGCGGGGCTGATCGTTACCGAGGGCACTCAGGTGTCCCCCGTGGGCATAGGGTACCCGAACACGCCGGGGATTCACACCGATGAGCAGGTGGCGGGCTGGCAGCACGTGACCCGTGAGGTGCACGCCGGGGGTGGACGTATTCTGCTCCAGCTCTGGCACGTTGGGCGAATCTCCCATCCTTCCATGCAGCCTAACGGTGGGCTCCCCGTCGCTCCTTCTGCCATCAAGCCCGACGGACAGGTCTATACTGCCCAGGGTCTCCAGCCGTTCGTCACACCGCGGGCGCTTGACACGCAGGAGCTCCCGCAGATTATCGCCCAATTTGCCGAGGGGGCGCGGCGAGCCAAGGTGGCTGGATTCGATGGCGTGGAGATCCATGGCGCCAACGGTTACCTGGTGGATCAGTTCCTGCGCGACGGCTCGAACCACCGCTCCGACCGGTATGGAGGTTCAATTTCGAACCGGGTCCGCTTTCTCCGGGAGGTATCCCAGGCCGTCGTAGGAGTGTGGGGTGAGGGCAGGGTCGGCGTGAGGCTTTCCACCATCAGCTCGTTCAACAGCATGCACGATTCTGATCCGGTGGGCACCTTCAGTGCTGCCGCAAGGGCGCTCGATGATCTGGGTCTGGCCTATCTCCACATCGTCGAGCCGGCCTTGGGAAGTGCTGGATACGATTCTTCGGCCCCCCGTGCTCTGCCGGCTATCCGGGCAGCTTTTCACGGCCCACTCATGGTTAACGACGGATACGACGCCCGGACCGCGGAGGCGGCGATTTTGAGCGGAGAAACCGACCTGGTGTCTTTCGCCGCCCAGTTCCTGGCCAACCCAGATCTGGTAAAGCGGTTCCGGGCCGGGGCACCGCTCAACGCCCCCGATAGCTCCACGTTCTACGGCGGCGACGAGAGAGGTTACACCGACTACCCGGTGTACGGCGCGGCGCTGGGTGGCGTAGCGGCATGACCTTGCCATGCATTAACCTACGGCAAGGCTCCTTTCTCGGAGCCGTCTGGCGGAGTGTTCAACTTCCATCGCCAGGGGCCCGCCCCGGTCCTGTATTGGGAGGACTTCCCTAAATGGGTCCGGGTCGAGTTTAATGGGGCCACCATCGCAGACAGCCGCCGGGTCAAGGCTCTGCACGAAACCGCCCAGTTCATGGTCCTCTACTTTCCTCGCGAGGACGTGGACCTGCGCTATCTCGAACCCAGCACCCGTCGCACCGAGTCCCCTCACAAAGGCGCAGCGTCCTATTGTCCAGTGAGGGTCGGTGAACGGATAGCAACCGACGCCGCGTGGTCCTACCAGCATCCGCCCGCTTCAGCGCCGCCGATGGGCGACTACGTGGCCTTCGTGTATGCGGCCATGGATGCGTGGTACCAGGAGGGCGACCGGGTTTACGCCCATCCCCGCGACCCCTACCACCGTTTCGACGTCCACAACTCATCCCGTCACGTCATCATACGCCACGGCGGAAGCGTGATCGCCGAGTCCCGCAGGCCGCGCATTCTGTTCGAGACCGGGGTCGTCCCGCGCTACTACCTGCCACCGGAGGATGTCAAAGTCGACCTGGAACGGAGCGCAACCATTTCGGAGTGCCCTACAAGGGAGACGGCCAGCACTGGAACCTCACGGTTGACGGGACAACGCTGCGGGACGCGGCGTGGACCCTCCCCGGCCGCTCGGTGAGGCGCTGGTGATTACGGATTTTTTCTGCTTTTACTCCGAGAAGCTGGAAGTCGAAGTGGACGGCGAACGACTGATCGGGTGATGGGTGGCAAGGCAAGCGAGGGGGCCGAGACTCGAATGAGTCCGGCCCCTCTCTTGCAACCGGGCGACAGGCTCCGAACTCTCTTCCTGTCCCGTTCCCCGTTTCTTGGCTACCGGCTGGCGCGCTTCGTTCCGTCCTGAAGTGCCTTCGCCTTTTCCAGGTGCTTCGCGACGTGCTCTCGCGTACCAGTCAGGTGCTGCTTGAGGGCAGCGTTGCCGGCTGACTTCTGAAGCTGAGTGTCGATCTTGGCGAGGGCCTCCGTGTGACCCTTGACCATTGCCGCAACGTAGGCGCTCTCGAACGCTTTGCCATCGAGCTCGACGAAGGCGGCGAGCTCTCCCGCGCCTTTCTTCTGCGCCTGTTCCACCGCGGGGGTAATGACTGGCGTGGCCTCGATCTGCTGGCCCAGCTTCAAGGTCTTATCCAGGTTCATGCCATGCTCCTGGTGCAGCAGCTTGGCATAGTCCTTGACCGGCTGGCTGATCTGCTTTGTCTGGGCCTGTGCGGCGGCGTGGATCTCATTGAGATCGATCGCGGCAACTGTGGCCAGAACCTCGGCCTCCGCCATTTTGCCCTGGTTCATGGCCTGGCGGGCAGCGGGATCAGTGTCGGCTGCGCGCACCGGAGAGCCGGGAATGACGGGCTGGTCCGAGAATGCGGTGGTGGCCGGATTGGCTGGGGTGAACTGGAGCGCTTCGACGTAGGGTGGATGCTTGCCCATCACGTCCTGGACGACGATATCGCCGAAGGCCTTGCGGGCCTGTTCCACGCTCTTCTTTCCCGTGACAATATCGTGGTCGAGGTTCAGGGTGAGCACGTTGTGCCCCTCCAGGTCGCAACGGGCGGAAAGCTCGCCCACGGTCCGATTGATCGTGCTGCTCGCATCGAACTCGATCAAGTCACCCACTTTATCCTGCGGCACGTTGTAGGCGATGGTGTGCTCGAGATAGTCCACGTGCGGCATAGGAAAGTCGTGCGGCGTTTCCAGCTTCAGCACGCTGATCCGCTTGAAGGGCCCCGCGTTGTGCCAGACCAGCCTTTCGGTTGTGGCCTCCTGCGGCTGGCCGTACTTCGCAATCATCTCTTTGGCCCCGAGCTTCGGGCGTTCAGGCCAGTCGGCGATGGCCTTCTTGACCGAGGCCTTGTCAGCCTGGTTCATCTTCTTGGCCATCCCGTCCTGCCCCTGGGCGGACGCACTGCCTGCTGGAGTTATCAAAGCCAAGGTCGCCAGTGCGACCGTCCATTTCATAACCATCGTACTACCCCCTCGAATAGTGTGTGCTGCGGCACTCAAATTCCCACGTGTGGTACGCCGCCAACACACTACCGGATCTTCTGGAAACGACAGTGAGCGTAATCACCTGCTTCCCTGCTATCCTCCCAGCACCCGCCTGATGTCATTCGAGAAGGCCAGTCCCATAAGCAGAATAATCAGCACCATGCCCACGGTCGTGAGCCGCTCTCGCAGCTTCATCGGCAGGGGCCGCCGGATTACGGCTTCGGCCAGCAGGAAGACGAACTGGCCTCCATCCAGAACCGGAATGGGCAGCAGGTTCAGAATTGCCAGGTTGATCGAGATGAGGGCCATGAATCCGAGGAAGGTGTCTAGCCCCATCCGTGCGCTCTCACCGGCCAGCTGCCCGATCAGGATAGGACCCCCGACCGTGCTGCCGGAAATTCGGCCGGTGAAAAGTCCACGAACTGTGCGTACTATTTGAGTCGAGGCCATGACGGTGCCCCGCCCCCCCTCGCCGATCGCCTCACCAAGCGTCAAAGGCTCGGAGGTGAACCCGGTTCCAACCGCGACGCCGATACGTCCCACAGCCTGAGTTTTGCCGTCGGGTCCGGGAATCGAATCCACGTAGGACGTGACGTTCAGCGACAGGCGGCGGCCAGCCCGGGCTACTTCTATCTCGAGCGGCTGGCCCGGGCTGGACTGAAGCAGCTCGAGCAGGTCATACCACTGCTGAACCGGCTTGCCGTTCACGCCCACGATGGTATCGCCCTCTTCCATCCCGGCCTTCGCTGCCGGTTTGCCGGCCAGCACCTGCCCAACCACGGGTACGCGGAATGGCTGTAGGACCTGAGCGGCCTTAAGCCGCTCCTCCAACGCATCCGGATGGATCGGCAGAACTACGGTTGACCCGTCGGAAAGCTCGATCCGCACTTCTGACTCGGGCGTATTGACCATTCCGGACACGACGTCGTCCCAGGTGCGAACCGTATCCCGGTTTATGCGGATGATCGCGGTGCCCGGGCGGATCTGTTTCAGTGCCGCCGCTTCCGGAGGAGCGACGTCAGCCATCACTCGTCCCACCGTGGTGACGGGATCGATCTGGCGGCCGTTCTTATAGGCAAGAAAGGCAAACGCCGCCCAGGCAAAGAGACCATTCATTGCCACGCCCGAGAGGATCACCACCATCCGGACCCAGACCGGCTTGGATTCGAACACTCTGTCAGACGGCACTTGTGTCGAAGGGGCGCCGCCCTCGAGCGCACTGCTCCCAATGTCCTCTTCCCTGCTGGCCATCTTCACATAGCCGCCCAGGGGAAGCCAGGAAATGGAGTATTCCGTTTCGCCCCGCCGGAAGGTGAGCCACGGAATCGGAGGCCCGAGGCCGAGGGAGAATCGATGCACGTAGATGCCGGCCAACTTCGCGGCAACGAAGTGTCCCGCCTCATGCACGAAGATGAGTACGCCGAGAACGACGATCAGGGCCAGTATGGTCACCAACACTATTGCCTCACACTCTGCCGGGCCTCTTCCCGCGCCCAGCGGTCAGCCGCCCGCACCGCTTCGACGGAGCTGGCCGGCGCCGGTGCATGCGAGTCGAGCGCCCGGTCGATGGTTTCGCTGATGCGCCCGAAAGGAATGGCGCCCTGGAGAAAGGCGGCAACTGCCACCTCGTTGGCGGCGTTGAAGACGGCCGGCGCCGTGCCGCCTGCCCGCCCAGCGGCTATGCCGGAGACGAGCGCGGGAAATACGTCTGCCCGAACCGGCTCGAACGTCAACGGGCCTGCCGCGACGGGATCGAAGCGGCGCACACCCGTGTCGGGAAGACGCTGAGGGTGAGTGAGGGCATAGAGAATTGGCAGCTCCATGGAGGGGAACCCCAGCTGCGCGAGCACGCTGCCATCGTGGAACTCGACAAAGGCGTGTACGATGCTCTGGGGATGGACTACCACTTCGAGTGAATCGTACGGCAGCCCGAAAAGGTGGTGCGCCTCGATCAGCTCAAGAGCCTTGTTGGCCAGGGTGGCGCAATCCACCGTGATCTTGCTGCCCATACGCCAGGTGGGATGCTGCAGCGCTTCCTCGATGGTCGCGCTCCGCACCCGGTCGGCTGGCCACTCGCGAAAAGGTCCGCCGGAGGCGGTGAGGATGAGCCGGGCCAGCCCGTCGTCCCGTCCGGTGACACACTGAAGCACCGCGCTGTGCTCGGAGTCTATGGGGACGATCTCACCTCCCCCGGCACATGCTGCCTGCGCAACCAAATCGCCGGCCATCACCAACGTTTCCTTGTTGGCCAGGGCTACCCGCTTACCGGCATGAAGCGCGGCCAGAGTAGCGTCGAGGCCCGCGGCTCCGACCACCGCGTTAACCACTATATCCACGTCCGGATGGGTGGCGGCCTCGACCAGGACTTCGGGGCCGCTGGGCCAACGTACGTCGTTTGACACTCCTGCCAGGCCGGCATAGCTGGGCCGCCATTCCGCAACCTGGGAAGCCAACTCTCCCCGATTGCAGCCCGCCGCCAGCGCGATGAGCCGGAAGTGGTCCTGCTGTCTTCGGAGCACATCCAGCGTGCTGCGACCGATCGAGCCGGTGGACCCGAGAATGGCGATGCCCCGCTGAGCTCCGGACCCGCTCATCAGATGATTCCAAACAGGCGATACATGGCCGCCGCCACCGGTATCACGAAGTAGAGCGAATCGAAGCGATCGAGCACTCCGCCGTGTCCGGGGATCAGCTGGCTGGAGTCTTTCACCCCGGCCTGGCGCTTGAAGAGCGATTCAGTGAGATCTCCGATCTGCCCGATTATCGACAGCACAGCAGCCATGGCCAGGAGCTGCCAGAGCGTGGTCGCGACTCCAACGCGCGGAAAGACCATAGCGGCAAAGATGGGCGCCACCAACAGCGCTGCTACCACCCCAGCCAGGGCGCCAGAGCGCGTCTTTCCCGGACTGATCGTGGGCCAAAGCTTCGGCCCACCAAGAAGCCGGCCGCCGAACATCGCCGCGGTATCACATACCCAGGTGACCACCAGCGGAAAGAACACCAGCCACGCGGCCGCCCACGACCTCTCGGCGAATCCGGCATGCCGGATGACGATCAGAAATGCGGGCAACGCGCTGGTGTACGCTACCGCCAGCACGGTCACGCTGACCGCTTCGAGCGGTTTCTCGGCCGGGGCGCGGGCGGCCAGCGCCCAAGTCAGCAACGCGATAAGCCAAACGGCAACCAGGTAGGGCCATGCCGGCACGATGAAAGCTCGAACGTCAGGTGCGGCCAGTGTGGCGTAGCTGACCGGCGCCAGTGCCGCAGAACTGACGAACCCCAGGGCCCGAGCAGGGTGGATGCCATGCCGGGCAGCGAGGTCGAACAATTCTCTGGTCCCTAGCGTGCTCGCCACGGCGAGCACCAGGGCAAGCGGAAGTCCGCCATACCAGATGATGGCCAGAGCCAACGGGATAGCGATGACCGCAAAGCCGACCCGCCGAACGAGGTTGGAATCCATCAGACAGAGACGCGCCCAAATCGCCGGTCGCGCCGCTGAAACTCCACGATTGCCTCGAAGAGATGCCGCCGAGTAAAGTCGGGCCAGAGGACGGGTGTGACGTAGAGCTCGGCGTAGGCGAGCTGCCACAGCAGAAAGTTGGAGATCCTCATCTCGCCGGAGGTTCGAATGAGCAGGTCGGGATCGGGCCACTCCGCGGTGTAGAGCATCCGGCCCACTGCATCCTCGTCTATGTCCCTGGGGTCGAGCCGCCCGGCGGCAGCAGACTCCGCCAGCAGACGCGCGGCGCGGGCAATCTCGGCGCGAGCGCTATAGGAGATGCAGAGGTTAAGAGCGAGGGACTGGCCGCCGGCGGTTTCGGCCACAATCCGGTCAACCGCGTTGCGAGCACCAGGACCGAGCGGGTCAAGGTGGCCCAGTATCCGAACGGCCACTCCCTGGGCTCGCAGCTCGTTCGCCTCCTTGGCGATGTACTCCTCGAGGAGCTTCATCAGCGCCTCGATCTCGCCCGCGGGGCGCTTCCAGTTGTCCTGGCTGAAAGCAAAAAGCGTGAGCACCCCCACGCCGGCTTCAAGGCAACCCTCCACCACTTCGCGTACTGACTTCATCCCGGCGTGATGCCCCAGCGGGCGCGGCAGGGCGCGGCCTTTGGCCCAGCGGCCGTTGCCGTCCATGATAATGGCCACGTGAGCCGGGACGGCCCCGTGTACCCGCAGCTGCTGAAGCAGGTCGTTGGTCATCCGGTCAGACTTCCAGGACCTCCGCTTCTTTCGCGTGAATGAGCGACTCGATCTGCTTGATGTGCTCGTCGGTGTGCTTCTGGATGTCCTTCTCGGCACGAGCTTTGTCGTCCTCTGGGATCTTCTCCAGTTTCTTGATCTTCGAGAGCGTCTCGGTTCGGGCGTGACGGACAGCGATGCGACCCTCTTCGCCCAGCTTATGTACCACTTTCACCAGCTCCCGCCGCCGCTCCTCTGACAGCGCCGGCAGGGGTACACGGATCAGATTGCCCTGGGCGGCGGGATTGAGGCCGAGGTCGGCTTCGCGTATGGCTTTTTCAATGCTCTGCGTCAGCGCCTTATCGAAAGGCTGCACGGTGATAAGCCGTGGCTCGGGCGCCGCCACCATGGCCACCTGGTTCAGCGGCACCGCGCTGCCATACGCCTCCACCCGCACCAGATCGAGCAGGGATACGCTGGCCTTGCCGCTGCGGATGGAGCTGAACTCACGCTTGGTGCTCTCGACCGCTTTGTGCATCAACTCCCGGCCGTGTTTGGTCAGTTCGGGTATGGTGCTCATCGGACGATGGTCCCTACCCGCTCACCCCGCAAAACGCGCGTGATGGCACCGGGCTGGTTGATGTTGAACACGACGATCGGCAACTGATTGGCCTTGCACAGTCCGAACGCGTTCGCGTCCATGACCGCGTAGTTCTTGACGATCGCTTCCTGGAACGTGAGCTCCGGGATGAAAGTGGCGGTTGAGTCCGTCCGCGGATCGCCGGTGTAGATCCCATCCACATTGGTGGCCTTGAGGATCACCTGAGCCTCGATCTCCAGGGCCCGTAAGACGCCGGCGGTGTCGGTGGAGAAGAAAGGGTTGCCGGTGCCCGCGGCAAAGATGATCAGCCGGCCCTTCTCAAGGTGCCGGATTGCCCGGCGCCGGATGTAAGGCTCAGCCACCGACTCCATTCGGATGGCCGTCATCACCCGGGTGTCGACTCCGATCTTCTCGAGCACGTCCTGCAATGCCAGCGCGTTGATGACGGTTCCGAGCATGCCCATATAATCCGCGGAAACGCGATCGAGCCCTTCGCGGCTGGCGGTTGTGCCCCGAATGATGTTGCCGCCGCCCACCACCAGCGCCAGGTGCACGCCGAGAGCATGCACCGCCTTGATTTCCTCAGCGAAAGCCTCGACCACCAAGTAGTCGAGGCCAAAGCTCTTGTCGCCGGCCAGCGCCTCACCCGAGATTTTGAGCAAGGCGCGGGTGTAGGCAAGAGCCATCAAACTTCCCCGATTTTATACCGCGCAAAGCGCCGGACCGAGATTGCCTCGCCCAGCTTGCTGGAAGCCTCTTTTACCAGTTGACCGACCGTTGTCTTGTCGTCCTTGACGAACGGCTGCTCGGTGAGCGTGCGCTCGGCGACGAACTTTCTGATCTTGCCGTCGACGATCTTGGCGCGGATGTTCTCCGGCTTCCCTTCCTGCGCTACCTGCTCCTCGGCAATGCGCCGCTCGCGATCCAGCAGCTCGGCTGGAATGTCCTCCGGGTTGACTCCGATCGGGTCAGCCGAGGCCACATGAAGCGCGATGTCGCGCGCGAGCTGCTGGAATTCTTCGGTACGGGCAACGAAGTCGGTCTCGCAGTTGAGCTCGACCAGCGAGCCCACCTGCCCGTTATGATGGAGATAGCTTACGACCACCCCTTCAGAAGCAACCCTGCCGGCACGCTTCTCTGCCTTGGCAATTCCCTTCTTCCTGAGCAACTCAACGGCCTTGTCCATATCTCCGCCGGCCTCTTCCAGGGCCCGCTTGCAATCCATCATGCCGGCACCAGTGCGGGTCCGGAGCTCACTCACATCTTTCGGGGAAATCGTGGTGCTTGCCATAGTCTCCAGCTCGGGTCAACTCAGGGGTGAATAGTAAAGCCGCCGCTCACAGCCCGCACGGGCCGAGAGCGGCGGAGAACCAACGGGCAGTGCTTACGCGCCTGCTTCGCTCGCCGCGCCCGGCGCGGCGGCTTCGGCCACTCCTTCGGCATCGGCATCGGTCTTGAGCCGGGCCGCGATGGCCTCGGGCTTCGGCCGGCGCTTGCGGCGGGGGCGGCGACGTTTCCGGTCGGCATCGTCGCCTTCGCTGCCGGCGTCGGTGCTGTAGGTCTCGGCCTCGAGGTCCTCGGTGACCTCACGCATCGGCATCTGGGAGCGGGCTTCCTTGATGACGTCGGACAGCGCGGCCGTAATGAGCGAGACGGAGCGAATGGCGTCGTCGTTTCCGGGCACCGGCACGGTGATCACGTCCGGATCGGCGTTGGTATCCACGATGGCCACCACCGGGATCCCCAGCTTGTTGGCCTCGGCAACGGCGATCTTTTCCTTCTTGGCGTCCACCACGAAGAG
>JACCRS010000221.1 GCA_013813435.1 Gemmatimonadales bacterium | reverse complement strand
GTCCCCCCCATGGCAAGCAGATCGCTGTTGGCCCCCGACCATGTGCGAAACAGCGACTGTCCGGCTACTTCGAGTGTGGCTGCCGGACGCAACCTTACTCCCAGGCCGAAGGCGTAGGGCAAGTCCACCGTACCCACCCGGGTGGAATCCCGGTCCACATTCACGTGACCGTCCGACCGGGCCATCGCCGACAGCGCGAAGTCGGGACCGAACTGGCGCGTCAATCCGAGGGAGAAGCCCACGCCGGCGAACGACAGCTCGGACCGCTGCCTGCTGGAGAGATAGCCCGGGTCCTCGAAGATCCGGACCGACGTGAGCCGGTTGGAGCCGCTGATGATGTGGAAGCCGGCACCCACCGCCCATCGATCTCCCAGACGGTAGGAGCCGGCGAGCCGGAAGTCGTTGAGCCCCCCCCGGGACGAGAATGTGTCGTTTACCGCGAGGGGCACCCCTCGCGGATCGATCGTTTCCGATGTGGCGAGCGTGAAGTCACGGCTGGTGTAGTTGGAGAAGCTGAAGCCCACCGCGGCCGGCAACGCGCGAATCGGTCCCCCAACCATAAGCTGCGGGAATCGAGTGCTCCGAATCGACGCCGTGCCAGCGGGATTCTCCACCTGCCGGAAACCTTGAGTGGCGGTGAATACGCTGGTGAGGGCGACCACACTGGCGAGAGCCGCAGGGTTCTGGCTGGACTCAGCATCGAATAGCCCGAACCCGCCCCCGCTTCCCTGGGAGCGCACCGCGAGGGCGCGTCCCGGAAATCCCAATCCGCGGACCCCGAACTGAGACGACTGTGCCCGGAGTACCCCAGGCACCAACGCCAGAAGGAGAACCAGCAGAACGCGGCTCACTAGGGCGTCTCGAACGGAAACGAGAGCAGGTAACTCAAACGAAGCCGGGGACGGACTGCGGGATCAGCGGCCAGCGTCGAATAGAAGACCGGCCGCGAAAAACTGGATGCTTCAGGTAGGAGCGACAGCACCAGCGCCGTGGGCCGGCTGGTGGAGCCCAACCAGAGCTCGACCAATCGAACCGCTTCGAGAGTGACAGCGGTGGTTCCGACCTCCAGGGTGTCTACCGGGGGAGGAAGCTCCCCGCGACTGCCCACGGTCGGACTCGCCGGCGACTTCGCTCCTACGTCCGAGAGCAGCGCGCGCGCCTGGAGCCGGGCTGGGTCGGTCGGAAGTCCGGTAACAGGCGCTACCGGAGTGAGCTCCAGTGTAGCCCGTACGATGGTCGCCGAGTCCCGTATCCGGGCCGGCAGCTCGAAGCGTAGCAGGGTTCTGGACGAGGGGGCTCCACCCACCGCCAACAAGGTGGGATCGGTTACCTGCGGCAGTTCACTGACGTAAGTGTTGAAGGCGGGACTGAGGGAGAGCGTTCTCAGCCTGGCAGTTCCGGTATCGGGAACGTTCAGGGTGACGTAGGTGGTAAAGAGGGGGCCAGTGCCAGCGGCTAGGGCACTGAGTCGGGCGCCGGTAGCGCTGGGTGCCGCGATGCGGACGCCAAGCGCCAGCTTGCCGCTATCGGCCGCGGCGATCTGGAGCCGGGTGAGATCGGCACCCTGAAAGACGGTTCGTACTACCCCGGCGTTGAGGGAATCCGGTACGGCCGCGGCTGCGATGAGGCTTTCGGGAACGAACGCGGGAGCAACATCGGCGTAGGTGCTCGCCGAGTCGAAGGTGGGAGCCACCCGATAGAGCAGGAGCTGGAGACCATCCACGTTGGTGTCGCGCGCTACCACGGTCAAACTGACCGCCACGGAGTCGATTGTATAGGAGCGCAGCGTATCTCGTAGGCTTACGGAATCAGCGCGGGCGAGAAAGCGTACCAGCGAGAGCTCCTCGAAACCCTGTAGCCCGTTCGAGACCAGTAGAGACGCGGCCTGGTGAGGTTGGACGTAGCCAGTGTAGCTGGAGTCAGCTCCAGCTATGGCGGTGAACACTTCGTCATAGACCTGAGGCTGGCCGCCCGGGCAAAGCGCGGGACAGTCAGCCGGCGCCGTAAGCTTTTCCTGGCAGCCGGTGAGGACTACGGCTGCCAGTAGCAGGCCTATCGCCCGATTCACCGAAGCTGCTCCGGACCGAAAGCGGCGGGCAGCAGATCGGACAAGCGCCAACGCACGGTTGCCTTGGACCCGACTCCGTCGATCTCCAGCCCTAGCCCGAATTCGGCCAGCACCTGGCGGCACGCACCACACGGTGCCGCAGGGGGGTCCACGTCAGAAACCACCACTGCCCGGCGGAACCGGGTGACACCCGCGCTCACGGCAGCGCAAACTGCAGCCCGCTCAGCGCAGATTGTCAGTCCATAGGAGGCATTCTCGACGTTACACCCGAGAAAGACGGCTCCATCAGGACTTTCCAGCGCCGCACCTACATGGAACTTGGAGTACGGCGCGTAAGCGCGGGCCTGAGCACCCCGGGCGGCTGAGATCAAGGAATCAGTCAAGCCATACCTCGGATAGAAACGAGGTGCCGGCCGCCAGAACCGGTACCCCGAAAAACTCGGCCACCGTCTGGCCGATGTCGGCAAAAGTGCTGCGGCGGCCTAAATTCGCTGGCCGCACTCTGGGACCGAAGACCAGCAGCGGAACCGTCTCCCGTGAGTGATCGGTCGAAGGCGTAGTCGGGTCGTTCCCGTGATCGGCCGTAAAGATAATGAGGTCGTCCTGCCGCACCGCCCCCAGCAACCGCGGGAGGGTCCGGTCGAGCTCCTCGAGCCCGCCGCGAAACCCAGGCACATCGTTCCGATGGCCCCAGGTCTGATCGAATTCGATCACGTTGGCCAGGAGCAGACCCCGCTCCATTCCGGTGAGAGCTCGCTCGATGAGCCGGTACGCCTCCGCATTGGTATCGGCGTGAGTACTGGTGATTCCCCGGCGAGCAAAAAGGTCGTCCACTTTGCCGACCCCCAATCGAGGAATCTGCTGCTGCTCCAGCCGGTCCAGCAGCGTCGGGCCCGGGGGAGGTAGACTGAAATCGCGCCGGCGCGGCGTCCGTTTCCAGGCGCCGGGCCTGCCAACGAATGGGCGCGCGATAACCCGGGATACTCCGTGCTCGCCCTTCAGAAGCTCGCGCGCCGTGTTGCAGGCGGCATAGAGCTCATTCAGCGGAACAGTTGCTTCATCGGCCGCTATCTGGAAGACGCTGTCGGCCGAGGTGTATACGATCCAGGAGCCGCTCTGTAGATGCTCGGTCCCGTACTCGTCCAGCACCGCGGTCCCCGACGCCGGCTTGTTGCCGAGGACACCGCGTCCGGTGCGCCGGACGAACTCATTCACGACCTCAGGGGGAAAGCCGTTCGGGTAGGTCGGGAACGGCGCTTCAAGCACCAGACCGCAAATCTCCCAATGTCCTGTGGTGCTGTCCTTGCCGGGGCTGGCCGGCTCGCAGACGCCGTGCGCCGCACGGGGGGAAGCCACCGGATCCAGGCCCGGCAGCGGAGCGCAACAGCCGAGACCCAGGGATTCCAGTTGGGGCAGGGTCAGGCCATTGGCGGTGCGGGCCACGTTTCCCAGAGTGTCGCTTCCACCATCGCCGTACGCCCCCGCATCATGCGCCGGGCCGATGCCGAGTCCGTCGAGAACGATGATCGCCGCGCGCCGCATCAGGTTTTGGGAAGCGTCTGCACGTAGCGGAAGCGGAGTGAGGTGACCGCCTGATCCAGCAGCTGCTTCTCATCGGGCTCCAGATGGCCTGAGGTCTTCTCCGCCAGCATGCCGAGCGTATCGATGAGCGCCTGCGCCAGCTTGCGGGCGTCGGCGACTCCCTCGGCGCCCGGCGGTAGCTGTCCCTCCAGGGCGGCCTCTGCCTGGTGGGAAAGGCCCAGCACCAGCGACACGAAGTGCGGATTCATTCCGATCTTCCGTAGCGGCGAGCGACTCTGGGCCCCAGCCGGGTGAGTAGCTCGTATGAGATGGTGCCGGCATCATGCGCCTGCTTGTCGAGGGAAACAATTCCCCCAAATACCGTGGCGATGTCGCCCGTCACCGCCTCGGGGCCCACCGCGACCATACACATGTCCATGGTGACTCGTCCCACCAC
>JACCRS010000220.1 GCA_013813435.1 Gemmatimonadales bacterium | reverse complement strand
GACTGAGGACAACTTGCGACGAGCCATGGTATACGGTGCAGCGATGGGGTCGTACGCGGTAGAGCAGTTCGGCATTCGTGGCTTCGAAAAGGTTACCCTGCCTGACGTAGAAGCCCGGGTTCGCGCCTTCCAGGATCTGACCCACGTGTCGTTCGCACAATCACTGGCGTGAAACCGATGGCCAAGCCCCGCGACGCCGAGCCCAGTGAGTACGCCGCAGCCGGCGTAAGTCTCGAGGAGGCTGATATCGCCAAAGCTCGCATCGGCGAGCTTGTGTCCGGCACACGCACAGCTCTTTCCACCGGCAGGGTAGGCGCGTTCGGGGGCATGGTGCGTATTCCGCCGGGCATGCGCAAACCGGCCCTGGTCCTGAGCACCGACGGCGTGGGTACCAAGGTCCTGGTAGCGCTCAAAGCGCAAAGGTTCGACACAGTTGGCGAGGACCTCGTCAATCACTCGGTGAACGACATCCTGGTGCACGGGGCCGCACCGATCGCCTTCATGGACTACATCGCCGGTGCCGGTCTCGGTGTTGAGCAAATCGCCGGCATCGTCGAGGGCATCGCGCGCGCGTGTCGGACCCACGGGATGTCGCTGGCCGGTGGCGAGACGGCGCAGATGCCCGGGCTGTACCAGCCGGGAACGTTCGATCTCGCCGGCACCATCATCGGCATAGTGGAAGAGGATCGCGCCCTTCACGGAGACGCGATAACTCCCGGCGACGTACTGCTGGGCTACGCCTCGACCGGATTGCATACTAACGGCTACACCCTGGCTCGCCGAATTGTTTTCGAGCAGTTGGGTTTGCGCCTGGGGGATCAGTTGGGTAAAACCGGCCGCACCGTCGCCGAGTCGCTGCTCGCGGTGCACCGGAGCTACTATCGCAGCGTGGTCTCGGTACTAGGCCAGCTACATGGCCTGGCGCATATCACGGGAGGGGGAATCGGGGGTAACCTGGTGCGGATATTGCCTGCTGACTGCGGCGCGATGGTGGATCCCGACAGCTGGGAGCTGCCGCCGCTTTTTACCACGCTGCAGCAGGCGGGTCGGGTTTCCACCGGGGAAATGCGGGATGTGTTCAACCTCGGGGTAGGCCTCGTCGCCGTGCTGCCCTCCGATGCTGTCCCGGCTGCCCAAAGCGCCGCGGAGGCCGACGGGGTCCCCACATGGGTGATGGGCGAGATTTACCGGGGCAGCCGCACCGTGCGTTTCGCCCGTCCGTAACGGAGAACAAGATGCGCGCCGCTCCCCTCATTGTTGGTCTGTCACTACTCGCCCCGTTGGTGCCCGTTCTGGCGCAGACGCCGGAGTGCTCTGCCTATGCCTCCAGCGCCCAGCGCGTCTGCACCGCGGCGGTGGATGGCACCCGCGCGTTTCATCCGGTGATCGGAGTTCTGGTGAGCGGCGGCAACCCGACGATCGGCTCCACCGGTGCTCTGGGCGGTCTCGGCCACGCATCGCTTGGATTGAGAGCCAATGCCGTCGAGCTGGTGCTTCCCGACCTGGCTTACAGCGGGACCAACTCCGCGGTGCCGGCGGGCGATAAGTTCTGGGCGCCGGCCCCTATGGTCGAGGGTGCTCTCGGTGTTTACAAAGGCATGCCCTCGGGGCTCCTCGCGGTGGACCTGCTGGGCTCAGCACAGCTCCTTCCCACCGATCAGATCGACAACCTCACGATCGACGCAGGCGCCCGCAGGATCGGAGACGTTGCCCTGGGGCTGGGGTACGGTGCCCGGGTGGGTCTGCTGCGCGAGATGGGGCCGCTGCCGGCGGTCTCGATCAGCATCATGCGGCGGAACATTCCCCGGATCACGTACGGCGATCTTTCCGCGGGAGACAGGTACAGCTATGGCGTAGACCTGCGCGCCACCAACCTGCGCCTGGTTGCGAGCAAGAAGCTTCTGGTCTTCGACATGGCAGGTGGCTTGGGATGGGATAGGTACACCGGGGACGCCGTGATTCGGTTCCGTGACCCGGCCACCGGTCTGGCCCAGCCAAGCGTACCGGTCGAGCTGGAAAACTCTCGCGTGCTTGGCTTCCTGAACGCCGGCATGAGCCTGTCTGTTTTGCGGCTTACCGGAGAAGTCGGATACCAGGGTGGCAGGGATCAGGAGCTGGCTACCGACTTCGAGGACTTCGACACTACCAAAGGAAAGTTCTTCGCCGGACTTGGTCTGAGGATGAGTTTTTAGGGAGGGTCGTCACGGCAGAGCGTAGGCACCCACCGGTGACGGAGGGCACAGCGATAGGATCCCCCAGTTGTATCCTGCTAAGTTGTCCTAGCGCTCTAATTGAAGCAGAGCGAGCAGGTTAACATCGGTTGGAGATCAAAATGTCAGAGCCCGGTGCCGCGCGCAGGTATGATGTTGACCCACCAATAGCAGGGGCAGGTTATCGCTTGAGTTGGGCAGCAGTCTTCGCGGGACTCGTTGTTGCAACCGCTTTGCAAATCGTCCTCACCGTTTTGGGTGCAGGGATAGGATTCGCAGCATGGGAGCCAGGAGAATCGGCTCGTGGCCTTGGCATCGGTGCGGGTATCTGGGCAATTCTCTCCGTTCTTCTATCGCTCTTCGTTGGCGGAATGACGACGGGGCGGGTGGCCGGAATCATTACCAAGCGGGATGGTTTCCTTCACGGCATCCTGCTCTGGGCGCTGTCCACAATCTTCACCGTCTGGCTCCTGGCGAGCGGAGTAGGCGCGCTCGCCGGTGGCGCCTCCCGTATGGTGGGCGGGGTGTGGGGGGCCGCATCGGGCGCAGCCGCTCTGAGCGCGGGAACAGTCGCTGCGGGCCCTGAGGGCCGGGCAGAGCGCCTCGGCGAGCGCGCCGAAAACATGGCGCAGCGCAACCGGGCGGAGCTTGACAGTTTGGCCGATACCGCAAAGGCGCGGGCCGGCAGAATGGCTGAGGGAGCGGAAGAGGTAGCGGGAACCGGGGCATGGCTTGCTCTTCTCGGACTCGCCCTCTCAGCAGGTGCAGCTGTAGCGGGAGCGGCAAAGACGGCACGCCAGTAGCTCTCGACTCGAACGGGGGTGGTACACGGCCCTGTGTGGTGCTCCCGGGGGCCGTGTACCACCCTGGCATATCTCGCGGAAAAAACCTGTCTGCCCCGGTCCGTCTTCGACCCGTGCGAAATCTCAAGTCGCTGCGTGGTGCGTACTCAGTGTCCCCGACTACCGGCCGAGCCTTCCGAAAGTGAACGAACGCGAAGCGATGGCCCGTGCCCTTGACCTGGCCTTGCGAGGTTGGGGCAGGGTCCAACCGGACCCGCTCGTGGGTGCAGTGGTGATCAAAGGCACCGAACCGGTAGGCGAAGGCTGGCACCCGGAGTATGGCGACCGGCACGCCGAAACCGTTGCGTTAGCTGATGCAGGGGAAGGGGCTCGAGGGGCAACGCTGGTCGTCACCCTCGAGCCCTGCACGCATCATGGCAAGCAGCCGCCCTGCACCGACGCCATCATCCGGTCCGGGGTGACCCGGGTTGTGGCCGCCATGCGAGATCCTAATCCGCTGGCGGCTGGCGGTTGTGAGCGGCTGCGTGAGGCCGGCATCGAGGTGGAGATCGGGCCGCTGGGTGACGCCGCCGCGGCCATGAACGCCGCCTTTCTTCACCGGCTTCGAAACCCGGGCCGTCCATTCGTCGCACTCAAGCTTGCCACGACTCTGGATGGCCGCATCGCCGACGCGTTCGGGGGCTCGCGGTGGATCTCGGGTGATGCGGCTCGCGATTACGTACAGTGGCTTCGGGCCGGTTTTGATGCAATTGCGGTGGGCGGTCGTACGGCCCGGCTGGACGACCCGGCGCTCACCGTCCGGGGATCGGTCCTCCCTAAGGCAGCGCCGCGGCGGGTAATATTCGATCGCATCGCCGATCTGGGCCCCCATCTGACCCTTCTCCGCACCGCTCACGAGACCCCCACCGTCGTCGTGGTTGCTCCCGATGCCGATCGGACCCGAGTCAAACGCATCGCGTCCACCGGCGCCACAATCGTCCAGGCCGGCAGCCTTTCTGGCGCACTTGCGTCGTTAAGCGAGCAAGGCATCGGCTCCCTGCTGGTCGAGGGCGGCGGTCAGCTGGCCGGGGCGCTGCTGGCAGCCGGGTTGGTAGACAGATACTACTGGCTGCAGGCCCCGCTATGGCTGGGCGAAGGCGGCGTACCCGCTGTGGCAGGACTCCCCACCCGCGGATTGGACCAGGCGGAGCGGTGGCGGGTGGTGGAGCGGAGGCCCCTGGATAACGACACCCTTCTGGTCCTCGACCGGCGCTGATGTTCACCGGCATCGTTACCGCCGTCGGAACCGTGGTGGCAGCGCAGGCCCGGGCGGGAGGTCTGAACCTGGAGATCGAGGGTCCCTATCCAGACCTGGAGCCGGGGGAGAGCGTGGCGGTTGACGGAGCCTGTTTGACGGTGGAGGCTGTCACCCCAACCAGCTTCAGCGTTGTAGTCATTCCCAGCACACTCGGCCGAACCCGGTTCGGCGAGTACGGCAGGGGCCATCGGATTAACCTGGAACGCGCGCTGCGAGTGGGGGACCGGCTGGGAGGCCACCTGGTGCAGGGGCACGTGGACGGTCTGGGGACGGTGGAGGAGGTGAGAGATGGCGCTGACACCTGGTTGATCGATTTGCGGGTTCCCGCTGAACTGGGCCGGATCTCCCTCCCGCTGGGCTCGATCACCGTCGACGGAGTAAGCCTTACGATCAACGCAAAGACCGGCTCCGATCTGATCCAGATCTCTCTCATCCCGTTTACTTTACAACGCACCACCCTGGGCGAGCGCAAGGTCGGAGACAGGGTGCATCTCGAGGGCGACACGATCGGTAAGTACGTGGCGGCGCTAATGAAAGAACAACGTGAGCGGTAAAAGGACAGCTGGAGAAACATGACCACATTCGGCACTATCGAGCAGGCGATCGGCGATTTACGCAACGGCAAGATCGTCATTGTGGCTGATGACGAGGACCGCGAGAACGAGGGCGACCTCGTATGCGCCGCCGAGCTCGCCACGCCTGAAATGATAAATTTCATGACCTTGCATGGCAGAGGATTGATCTGTCTGGCCTTGACGGGTGAGCGCTGCGACCAGTTGGGCCTCTCGCAGATGACCGAGCGAAACACCGAGGAGTTGTCGACTGCGTTCACCGTGAGCATCGATGCTCAAAGACGCTTCGGTGTTACCACTGGAATTTCGGCTACCGATCGAGCCACTACAATCCACGTTGCCATCAATCCCGCCACTGTTCCCTCGGATCTTCGGCGTCCGGGCCATGTCTTCCCCTTGAGAGCCCGTCCCGGCGGTGTTCTCCAGCGGGTAGGACAAACCGAAGCCAGCGTGGACCTCGCTCGACTGGCCGGCCTCAACCCCGCCGGGGTTATCTGCGAGATTCTCAATGCAGATGGCTCGATGGCGCGCCGGCCCGAGCTGCAGGAGATCGCACGGCTGCACGGCCTCACCTTCATCACCGTGGCGCAGTTGGTGGCCTACCGCCTGCGTACGGAGCAACTGGTGCATCGCGTCGCCGAGGCGCGGGTTCCGACCAGGTTCGGCGAGTTCACCATCATTGGTTATCGCAACGACGTGGATTCGGCAGAGCACGTGGCGCTGGTGCACGGAGACATCGCAGGCCAGCCCGGCATTCTGGTGCGCATGCACTCCAAGTGCCTTACCGGCGACGTGTTCGGCTCGCAGCGGTGTGATTGCGGCTTCCAGCTGCACCGGGCTATGGAGCTCATTGCGAAGGAAGGCAGAGGCGCCGTGGTGTACCTCGACCAGGAGGGACGGGGGATCGGTCTTCTCAACAAGCTGCGGGCTTACGCTCTGCAGGACACCGGCGCCGATACGGTGCAGGCCAACGAGCGGCTCGGATTTGCTCCGGATCTCCGTAACTACGGCATCGGCGCCCAGATCCTTCGGGACCTCGGGCTTTCCTCCATCCGGATCATGACGAACAATCCGCGAAAGCTGGTTGGCCTGGACGGCTACGGCCTGGAAATCGTCGAGCGCGTCCCCCTTCTCTCTGACCCACATCAGGAGAACCGCAGCTACCTGCAGGTCAAGCGCGACAAGCTCGGCCACCTCTTCACCCACTGACCAGTGGCCGACTTCTCCGGCCGCCTGCGCGCCTCCGGGCGGGTGGCGATCCTGGTAAGCCGCTACAACGAGTTAATCACCAGGAAGCTGCTCGATGGCGCGCTCGCGTGTTGTCGGGAAGCAGGACTTGCGCGCGAGCAGGTGGACGTCGTATGGCTGCCGGGTGCATTCGAGCTCGCGGGTGCGGCAGCCGCAGCCGCCGAAACCGGGAGATACACCTGCCTGGTTGCCCTGGGTGCGGTCATTCGCGGAGAAACTCCCCATTTCGACTACGTCGCGGCTGAGACCGCCCGAGGCCTGAATGAGGTGGCCGTACGACACGCGCTGCCGGTCGGCTTCGGAGTGCTGACAGTGGATACGCTCCAGCAGGCCGCTGACCGAGCAGGTGGAAGCGCCGGCAACAAGGGTCATGAAGCCGCGGCCGCGGCCCTGCTCACCGCGGACGTGGTGGCCCAGTTGCGAGCGGACCATGCTGAGAGTTGAAACCAAGAGCCGGGCCCGGGCGCTGCAGATCCTCTACGCCTGGGAGCTACAGGGGGGTCGACCGATCCCCTTGGTGGTGAACGGGGTGGCCCGGCTCACCGGCCCCGAGCCGCTGGTATTCGACCGGGCCGAGGCGTTGGCTGCCGAGGTGGTTTCCGACATCGCGGCGGTCGATGCCGAGCTCACCCAGGCCGCCGAGAACTGGCGGATGAGCCGGATGGCGGCGGTCGAGCGCAACATACTTCGGTTGGGCATCCACGAGCTTCGCCGGGGTGAGGTCCCTCCCAAGGTGGCCATCGATGAGGCAGTCAGGCTGGCTCACTGGTTTGGAGGCGCACGCGCTGCCGGCTTCGTCAACGGCGTCCTCGACGGCGTGGCTCATTCACTGGGGCGCCTGTAACTGGCTCTTTTACCTTCCTCACGTGAACATCCTTCTCGTCAACTGGCAGGACCGCGCCAATCCTCATGCCGGCGGAGCAGAGATCCATCTGTTCGAGATCTTCGGCCGTTTGGCGGTACGCGGTCATCGGGTGCGGATGGTGTGCTCGGGGTGGAGGGGGGCGCCCACCATCGCCCGAGTCGAGGGAATAGCCATCGAACGGGTGGGCGGACGGGACAGCTTCGCGCTGCTTGGCCGCCGCGCGGTGCAACGGGCGATTGCGACTGAACGCCCCGACATTCTGGTGGAGGACATCAACAAGCTGCCGCTGTTTCTGGCTACCGGTACTCAGCTGCCCTTCTGCGCCATCGTGCCTCATCTCTTCGGCACCACTGCCTTCTCCGAGGCGGCGTGGCCGGTAGCCACCATCGTCTGGGCAGCCGAGCGGCCGTTGCCCTGGGCCTACCGGCGGGCGGGATTTCATGCCATCAGCGAGAGCACCCGGGACGATCTTGTCGCCCGCGGCGTACGTCCGGACCGCATTCGAGTAATTCATCCAGGGGTGGACAGCCGGCGGTTCACACCCGGCCCGCCGGGGCGCCGGTCAGCCGCGCCCAGCTTCTTGTATGTTGGAAGGTTGAAGCGTTATAAAGGAATAGCGTTCGCCATCAAGGCTCTGGCGCTGGCGCGGCGGCAGCGCCCCGACCTGCGACTGGAGATCGCGGGAACGGGAGACCATCGTTCGGAGCTGGAGGAGCTGGCCTCGAGCCTCGGGCTCGACCGTGCTGTCGCCTTTCATGGCTTTGTCAGCGAGGAACGCAAGATCGACCTGATGCGCAGCGCGTGGGCAAACATCTTCCCCTCTCCCAAGGAGGGGTGGGGGATCACGGTGATCGAAGCGGCGGCATGCGGAACGCCCTCGCTGGCGTCAGACAGTCCCGGGCTGCGGGACTCGGTTTGCCATGGGGAAACCGGCTTTCTGGTTCCTCATGGTGACATCACCGCTCTGGCTGCGCGTATGGTGGAGCTGGCCGATTCGCCGCACCTGGTGGCTAGACTGGGTAACCGGGCCCGGCGCTTCGCCGAGGGGTTGACCTGGGAGCGCACTGCGGCCGAAACCGAGCAACAACTACACGACATCATCGCGGAGTCAGCCACCGGCTGAGTCCGGAGGAGTATTCATGCAGACCACAGTCACTGCCCGTCACTGCGAGATTTCCGACCTGCTCCGAGCGCGGGCCGTGTCCGTGGTAGAGCGGCTGGGTAATCTGGCGTCGCAGGCAATGGAGATGACTGTCGTATTCGACACCGAGGGCCAGCAGCAAACGGTCGAGTTGCGCCTGCATCTGTCCGGCGGCGAGATCCTGATTGCCAAAGGCGAAGGCGTCGACCACCGGTCGGCGCTCGACCGTGCTGAAGAGAAGCTGCGGAGGCAGGTGGAGCGCGCGTCCGAACGTCCCCGGCGGGCCCGGTCCCGGCAACCCGACAATCCACTGTGATGCTCCGGCTCGGCGACTTCGTAACCCGCCGCGGCGATCCGCTTCAGCTCGAAGCGCTCACCGGCGATATCGGCCTCGACCGGCAGATTCCCGAGGCCGAAGTGGCCAGCCCGGGGCTGGCTTTGGCGGGATATACCGGGCGCTTCGCCGCCAGCCGGCTGCACGTCCTGGGAGAAACCGAGATTACCTATCTCAACGCACTCTCGGCCGAACAGCGCCAGCAATCTCTGGCAACATTCTTCAGCTTCGATCTGCCTTGCATTTTCGTCACCAAGGGGCAGGACGTGCCCACGGAGCTGCTCGAGTTTGCCCGGTCCAAGCAAGTTCCGGTGCTCCGGAGCCGGCTCAAGACCGCGGAGTTCTATCGGCGGATCAAGCCGATCGTGGAAGAGGCGTTTGCGCCGCGGACGACCCTGCACGGCTCACTTGCGGACGTGTACGGCGTGGGGCTGCTATTCGTGGGCCGCTCCGGGATCGGCAAGAGTGAGTGCGTGCTGGACCTGGTGGAGCGGGGGCACCGCCTGGTGGCGGATGACGTAGTCCAGGTGACGCGGCGAGGTCATGACGTGCTGATTGGCCGGGGCCATGAGCTCGCCGCCCACCACATGGAGATCCGCGGAATCGGGCTCATTGACATTCCCGCGCTCTTCGGGGTGCGAGCCGTGCGGCAACAGAAACGTATTGAGGTGGTGGTCCAACTGGAGGACTGGGAGACCGCCAGGGATACCGACCGCACCGGGCTCTCCCGGGAAGAGACCACGATCCTCGAGGTACCGGTGCCCCGGGTGGTCGTTCCGCTCAATCCGGGCAAGAACATCACGGTGGTCTCGGAAGTTGTGGCCATGATGCACCTCCTTCGCTACTCGGGAGTGGACGTGGCGGCCGCGTTCAACGCCCGGCTCATCAAGCGTATGAAAGAGCAGCGAGGAGTGAGGGAGTATCTGCAGGAAGACTATGAGTGAAGAGCTGCGGGGAGTGGTGGTGTGTCATGGCCCACTGGCAGCAGCTCTGGTCCAGTCGGCCGAACAGATCAGCGGACTGTCCGGCGCGCTCATCGCGGTGTCGAACACAGGTTGCGACCGTGAGGCCCTGGAGGACCGCGTTATCGCCGCGGTAAACGGCCATCCCGCGGTGGTGTTTGTGGACCTCCCCAGCGGCTCATGCCTCGTTGCGGTCCTTAAGCGGCTCCGGAGCGAGCAGTTGGTGAAAGTGGTCACCGGCGTCAACCTGGCCATGCTGGTGGATTTCGTTTTCCATCGCTCGCTCTCGCCGGCAGAGGCCGCCGGCCGGGCGGCTGCCGCGGGCGAGAAGTCGATCAAGGTTCCCTGATGTCGATCGTGCTCTGCCGGATCGATGACCGCCTGATTCACGGCCAGGTGGTGATTGGATGGGGGAGGGCGATGGCAATCGACCTCATCATCCTCGTGGATGACCAGGTTGCCACCAGTGACTGGGAGCAGGAGCTCTACCGCATGGCGGTTGCCCCGGAAATCGAAGTCCGTTTTGTCACGCTGGCGGATGCCGCCCTGCACATGGCCGATTGGCAGTCGAATGGGAAACGGGGTCTCATGCTCACCGGCGACGTGGAGACCATGGCCACGCTAAGGACATCGAATCCTGAGGTCGTGCAGCGAATCAACCTGGGGGGCATCCACCACCGCCCCGGACGCCGGGAGCGCCTGCCTTTTTTGTATCTGACCGATCAGGAGCTGCGCTCACTCCAACTGCTCGAGGCTGGGGGAGCAATCATAACAGCGCAGGATCTGCCGACCACACCGCCGGTCGCCTTAAAGTCGCTGGCGTGATCGAGCTCTCGCCTGAAGTCGTCATTCCGCTCCTGGTTTGGGGCACCCTCGTCGGTCTCGATCTGGTCAGCGTGCCCCAGGCAATGATCTCGCGGCCGCTGGTGGCGGGTACCGTGGCGGGATGGCTCGCCGGTGACGTGCACACGGGGGTTCGGGTCGGGGTGGTATTCGAGCTGTTCGCATTGGATGTGCTTCCGGTCGGGGCGGTGCGGTACCCCGACTATGGTCCGGCCACGGTGGCCTCCGTGGCACTGGGCGCAGGGTCGTACTGGCAGCTCAGTCTCGGTTTGAGCGTCGCACTGGGGCTGGTGCTCGCCATGCTGGGCGGCTGGACGCTTCAGCTCGTGCGCCGTTCCAACGCCCGCGCCATTCAGAGCCGCGCGGCCGCGCTCGCGGCAGGCGAGAGCAGCGCCATCCGCCGGCTCCAGTACGGAGGGCTCCTACGGGATGCGTGTCGGGGATTCACCTTGACCTTGCTGGGCATTCTGCTTGCCATCGTGCTCAAGGAGAACGCGCGTCTCGATGAGCAGACCCACCTGGCTCTAACCCTGGTGGCGATCGGGTCCTCCCTGGCGGCAGCCGCCAACGGGGCATTTCGCAGCTCGGGCCGGAGTGCCCGCTTTAAGTGGCTCGCGGCCGGCGCCGGGGCCGGCGTGCTCCTGGCGGTGCTGGCGTGAGCGGCAGGCTTAGAGCCATGCTGAGATTGTTCGCGGTGCAGGGCACCTGGAACTATGAGCGTATGCTCGGCGTGGGGATGGGGTATGCGGCCGAACCGCTGCTGGAGGATCTCAAGGCAGTGGATCCGGTCCGTCACGGAGAGGCGGTGGCCCGATCGGCCGAGTTCTTCAACTGCAACCCCAACCTTGCAGGGCTTGCGCTCGGGGCAGTCACCCGGGCCGAGTACGAGGACATTCCGGGTCCGCAGATAGCGCGCCTTCGCACCGCGCTTTGCAGCCCGCTCGGTGCCATGGGCGACGAGCTCTTTTGGGCAGGACTGGTGCCGGCGCTGATGGGCGCCGCACTGGTCGGTGTGGTGCTGGGAGCGGGATGGTGGGCCATCGCCGGCTTCATTTTAGCCTACAACGGAATCCGGCTCTGGACCAGTTACTGGTCCCTTCGTCTGGGAATGCAATCGGGTATGCGGGTTGGTTCGGCGATAGGAGCATCCTGGCTGCCCCGAGCCATCGAACTGATTGGCCCGGTTGCGGCTTTTACGATTGGCGCGGCCCTACCACTGGTAGCCGCCTGGTACCTGACAGCATTCGGCTGGCCGGCGGGCATCGGCGCCGCGGGGGTTACGATGGCCGGAATCGCCCTCACCCGCTGGTTCGCGCCGTTCCTGACCCCCGTTCGCTTTGCACTGGCTGCCATGATATTCCTGGTGATACTCCGGCGGGTGGGCGTGTGATCGAGCGCGAAGCCACCATCGTGAACCTGGAAGGGCTGCATGCCCGTCCGGCCGCGCGTATCGTGCGCCTGGCGAGCTCGTTCGACTCGGACATCATAATCTCCAAGGATGGCGTAGGCGTAAATGGAAAGAGCATCATGGGAGTGATGATGCTTGCCGCTGAGTGCGGCAGCTCCATCACCATCCAGGCACAAGGCCCTGATGCCGAGCAGGCCGCTGAGGCTCTCGTAGCGCTCGTGGCTGACGGATTCGGGGAGCAGTGAGCGTGACCCGGCAGTTTCGCGGAATCGGCGTGTCGCCCGGGGTGGCGTGGGGGCCCGCACTGGTCATCCGGTGGGACTTTCCCGAGGTGCCCGACCGGACCGTTCGCGTCGACCAGGTGGAGAATGAGATGCGCCGTCTCCGCGAAGCCGTGGATTACGTGGTGTCTCATCTGCGGGAGCTCGGCGAACGGGTGCTCCAGCGCGCCGGCCCGGAAGAATCGCGGATCTTCGACGCCCAGATTCTGATGGCGGAAGACGAGGACTTCCTCGCATCGGTAGAAACTCTGATCAGGAACAATCAGCTCAGCGCGGAGACGGCCTACGAGTTCAAGGCGCTGGAACTGCGGGCGCTTTGGTCCGGGGCCGCCAGGCTCCGTGAGCGCCTGGCCGACCTTCACGCGATCCAGATGCGGATGATCCACTGCCTGATGGGTGGCGGAACCGAGGCTGAAGTCTGGTCGGTTCCCGCCGATGAGCAGGTGATCATAGTAGCCCACGAGCTCTCCCCGGGGCTGACCGTCCAGCTCGACCGGGAGCATGTGGTAGGACTGATCAGCGAGGAGGGCACCCGCACCTCGCACGCCGCGATCCTGGCGCACTCCTTGGGCATTCCGGCGGTGATGGGCGCAGCGGGCGTGCTCGCGGGAATTCCCAACGGCACGGTGCTGCTGCTCGATGGCCAGAGTGGCACCATCCTCCTGGACCCTACCGAGGATGAGATGGAGCAGGCCCGGGTCCAGTTGAGCCGTCGGCACAAGCTGGAGCTTCAACTCGAGGCTGTGGTCGGAGAGCCGGCCGTGACCCCCTCCGGACGCGCCATCACGCTGATGGGCAACGTCGACCTGCCGGAAGAGATCGAGACCGCCAATCGTCATGGCGCCGAGGGCGTGGGGCTGTTGCGGACTGAGTTTCTCCTGACTGGGCGGGCCCGGCTCCCTACCGAGGACGAGCAGACCGACTATTTCCGAAGGGTGGCACGCGCTTTCCCCAGGAAGCCTATAATCATCCGATCGTTCGATCTTGGGGGGGACAAATTCCCGGCCGCTTTCAAGGCGCCAGTGGAAGCCAATCCCTTTCTGGGCTGGCGCTCCATCCGAGTCTGCCTGGACGAGCCAGCGGTGTTCCGCCCCCAGGTGCGCGCGGTGCTGCGGGCAGCATTGGGTCATGACATCCAGCTGATGCTACCGCTTGTCACTACCGTGCAGGAAGTGCGTGATGCTATCGACATCATGGCAGAGGAGGCAAAGGCGCTGAAGGAGGCGGGGATCAGGGCTGCGGAGTCGGTACCGGTGGGGGTAATGATCGAGACTCCCGCCGCGGTAATCATGGCCGACCGCCTGGCGGAAGTGAGCGCTTTTTTCAGCGTTGGAACCAACGACCTGACTCAGTACACCATGGCGGTGGACCGGGGAAACGCCCGCCTGGCCAACCGCTTCAATCCCCACGATCCATCAGTCGTTCGGCAACTTCACCAGGTGCTGGAGGTTGGGCGAGGCGCCGGGCTGCCTGTGAGTGTCTGCGGTGAGATGGCTTCCGAGCCTCTCAGTGCCGTACTCCTCATAGGCCTGGGATATGAGCGCCTGAGTGTGTCACCCCCGGCACTGCCGCTGGTCAAGTGGGTCGTGCGTACCATTCCAGAGGACGCGGCTCGGCAGGCGGCCAGTGCGGCGCTAGGTGCCGCCGATGCGGCGGAAGTCTCCGCGGTACTGCGGGAGGCGGTAGGACAGCACATCGATCTGCGCCTGCTCGATCCGCAATCGGCGTTGCCTGGCCGTGGTCGCGCGGCTACCTTGCCCCCCGGAAAGACCAACGTGCAATGAGTCGGGGCAGCGGGGCCGCGGGGCGGTGTTCCCCAGCGCCGGAAGCGATCCGGCGCTGGGAGCGGGCCGCCCCACCGACCCGCTGCCCCTAGTACCATAAGCGAGACCAACCACATGGCTTCTCCCAAGCGTCACGTATTCACCTCCGAATCGGTAACGGAGGGCCACCCTGACAAAGTGGCCGATCAGATCTCCGATGCGGTGCTCGACGCCATACTGGCCCGGGATCCAGCCGCCCGGGTAGCCTGTGAGACGCTCGTGACCACCGGCATGGCGGTCGTCGCTGGGGAAATCACCACTAACACCTACGTGCACATTCCCGACCTCGTGCGTGAGACTGTGGAGTCGATCGGGTATACCGATGCAGCCTATGGATTCGATGGGCGCACCTGCGCGGTCCTGACCACCATCGACCGGCAATCCCCCGATATCGCCCGCGGAGTCGATGCCAACTCCGGCAAGGAGCAGGGGGCCGGCGATCAGGGAATGATGTTCGGGTACGCGAGCAACGAGACCCGCGAGCGCATGCCGCTGCCGATTATTCTGGCGCACCGCATGGCCGAGCGGCTGGCCTCGGTACGAAAGGGTCTGAATGGAGGGACCCGGATCGACTGGCTTCGCCCGGACGGAAAGTCCCAGGTATCAGTGGAGTACGAAGACGACCGGCCGATCGGCGTGCGTACGGTGGTGGTGTCCACCCAGCATGCGGAGCGCAATGGCTCCAGGCAGCTCAGTCAGAGCACAATCCGCCAGGCGGTTGTCGAGGAGGTTGTCAAGCCGGTACTGGAGGAGGCAGGCCTGGAGCACGGAAAGACGAAGTTCCTGATCAACCCGACCGGCCGCTTCGTCATCGGCGGCCCCCACGGAGATGCCGGTCTTACCGGACGCAAGATCATCGTCGACACCTACGGCGGAATGGCCCGCCATGGGGGCGGAGCCTTCAGCGGCAAGGACCCTTCGAAGGTCGACCGGTCAGCTGCTTATGCAGCCCGGTGGGTAGCCAGGAACATCGTCGAGGCCAAGCTGGCCCGCCGATGCGAGGTGCAGCTGGCCTACGCTATCGGAGTAGCTCGGCCGGTGTCAGTACTGGTTCAGACCTTCGGCACCGGACAGCTGCCGGATGCCGCACTGGAGAGGATCGTCAATGAGGTGTTCGACCTCACGCCCAAAGGCATCATTGACGCGTTGAAGCTGAAGCGGCCAATTTACAGGCCAACCGCGAGCTATGGACACTTCGGCCGCAAGCCGAGGAGCGGGCAATCCAATGGCAAGAAGGTTGATTTTTTTACCTGGGAACAGCCTGACCGCGTGAAGGATCTGCTGTCGGCCGCCCCATGAGGAGTGTTATGACCGTCCAAACTGCCCCGGCTAAATACGATATCAAGGATCTGGCTCTGGCCGACGAAGGGAAACGTCGGACCGAGTGGTCCGAGCGCTCCATGCCGGTGCTGCGGCAGATCCGCGCCCGCTTTGCCAAGGAACAGCCGCTCAGGGGGGTCAAGCTCTCGGCCTGCCTCCACGTCACCACCGAGACGGCCAATCTGATGATCACCCTTCGGACCGCAGGCGCCGACATTGCCCTGTGCGCTTCCAACCCGCTTTCCACCCAGGACGACGTGGCTGCGCACCTGGTGCGCGATCACGGGGTTCACGTCTACGCCATCAAGGGTGAAGATCACGAGACTTACTATACCCATATCTCCCAGGCTCTGGCCTTTGGGCCGGAGATGACGCAGGATGACGGAGCGGACCTGGTCGGCGCACTCCACATGATTGCGCTCAACCGCCTCGACGACCTGGCGCCACCGATTCGAAAGTGGGTGGAGGGCCTCTCGCAATCCGAGCGCAAGGCGTTGGTTGCGGATGTCCGGGGCTCCACCGAAGAGACCACCACCGGCGTCATTCGCCTCAAGGCCATGGCGAAGGAGGGAGTGCTTCAGTTCCCGATCATTGCGGTAAACGACTCCAATACCAAGCACATGTTTGACAACCGCTATGGCACTGGACAGTCGACGCTCGACGGTGTGGTCCGGGCCACCAATCTTCTGCTGGCCGGGAGCACCGTCGTAGTCGCCGGGTACGGCTGGTGCGGCCGCGGTGTCGCCAGCCGGGCACGGGGCGCGGGATCCCACGTCATCGTCACCGAGATCGATCCCCTTCCTGCTCTCGAGGCTCGAATGGACGGGTTCGAGGTCAGGACCATGGCTGACGCAGCGCCTCTGGGTGACCTTTTCATCACTCTGACGGGCAACATCCACGTCATCCGGCCAGAGCACTTCTCGGCCATGAAGGATGGAGCGATTGTCTGCAACTCGGGACATTTCAACGTCGAGCTCGATCTGGAGGGTCTGGCCAAGATCGCTTCCGCCCGCCGGGCCGTTCGCGAGATGGTCGAAGAGTACGTGGTCAAAGGTCGGCGAATCATGGTGCTTGGTGAAGGACGTCTGATAAACCTGGCGGCCGCCGAGGGCCATCCGGCCAGCGTCATGGACATGTCGTTCGCAAATCAGGCTCTTGCCGCGGAGGTGTTGGCAAAGGACTCCGCCAAGATGAGCAAGGCGGTCCACCGCCTCCCGGCCGCGGTCGACGGGGAAATCGCTCGGCTCAAGCTCCAGTCCATGGGTATCTCCATCGATACCCTCACCGCCGAGCAGACGAAGTACCTCGCCAGCTGGGACGCAGGGACGTAGCGGATGAGCCGATGATCGAAGTTACGGTCGCGCATCTCGGCCTCGATCGAACCAGCAACACGCCGGTCGTGATTTTGAGGGAGAAAGATGGAGCCCGGGTCTTGCCGATCTGGATCGGGCCGGCGGAGGCGAGCGCGATAGCCATGGAGCTGCAGGGGGTGAAAGCACAGCGCCCCCTCACCCACGATCTGTTGAAACAGATTCTGGTGGGCCTCGGAGGCGATCTCCGCCGGGTGGTAATCAGCTCGGTGAAGGAGAACACGTACTTTGCAGAGCTGCTGATCCGCCGTGAGGATCATGTGTTCCAGGTGGACGCCCGTCCTTCCGACAGCATCGCGTTGGCGCTCCGCATGCGTGCGCCGATCTTCACCAGCGACGGGTTGCTGGACCAGAGCGGGGTCGAGAGCGACGAGCCCTCACCCAATCCCTCCCTTGAAGCCGACAAGCTCAAGGATTATCTCGAGAAGATGGACCCGCAGGATTTCGGAAAGTTCAATCCGTAGCACCGGAAAGAGGGGAATGGCGGGAAAGGTGGGAAGGTTTTGTAGTCACCTCACGCCGCTGACATTCTTTCTGATCCTTCCCATCCTTCCTTTCCTTCCTGACCTTTCCGCTCAAACCACCCGCGCCGAGGGGCGCGTCATCAAGTCCGATTCGACACCCGTGTCCGGCGTTCGCGTCGTCCTGCACCAGGTGGGACGAGCTCGGCAGGGTCCGCTGGACTCCGCCCATACCGACCGAAGCGGGCGGTTCCGCTTCGCTTTCCGCTCCGACACCGCCGCTCTCTTCCTGCTCAGCGCGCGGCACGCTTCGATCGAATACTTCTCCCCACCGGTGCACACCAATCCCGAGCGGCCGGATACCGCCATCCGCATCGTCGTGTACGACACCTCGAGTAACGTCCCAGTCTCCGTGGAAGCACGCCACCTGGTAGTAGCACGACCGGGGGAAGACGGCTCCCGGAGCGTGCTCGATTTGATAGTGCTCCGAAATGATGGACAGCACACCAGAGTCGCCCCTGACAGCATGCGACCATCGTGGAGCGGGCCCCTTCCCCAGGGAACGATGGGCCTGGAGATTGGCGAGAGTGATGTATCGCCCGACGCGGTGACCCGCCGGGACGACCTGGTGATCGTCAACGCTCCGCTAGCGCCTGGAGAGAAACAAGTCACCATCACCTACCTCGTTCCCGCGGGACATGAAGTGATCGAGCTGCCGTTCACCGAGAGCGTGCCGATGCTCAACGTGCTCGTGGAGGAGAAGGACGCCATGGTGAGCGGTGGGACACTGGCACTGGCCGACAGCCAGGTGCTTCAGGGCCGCTCCTTTCGCCGCTGGACCGGGGTGGTTCCGGTGGGCAGCTCCCTGCGGGTGTTGCTGCCTGCACGAGGTCGGGCGCCGGAATGGTTGCTGGCCGCACTGGTCACTACCATGGCACTGGTGCTGGGCGGGGCAGGGTGGCACTTTGTGAGGCGGCAGCCCCAACTTCCCCAAGCGTCCTCAGATGATCTGCTGGAGACGGTCGCTGCGCTGGATGCGCGCTACCTGGGACGGGAAGGGGAAACCCCGGCAGATGAATGGAGCTCCTATCAATCCGAACGGGCCCGCTTGAAGAATCTCTTCGAAGCCTCTCTTGCGCCCGGAGGCCGTGGCCGATAGACTAGCGGCAGCATAAAAACTGAATCCACACGAACGGGGATACTCGGAAGCCGGTTCAAATCCGGCGCGGCCCCGCCACTGTAACGGGCGCCTGGCCCTCGCGGCCAGGCTCTCCACTCTGAAGCCACTGGGAAACCGGGAAGGCGAGTGGAGTCCCGAAGCCAGGAGACCTCTCCGTTCGTGCCACCATGAAAGCCCTCGGGGGAGGGTTGGTGGCGTGTCCGGCAGCCTTCGGCTCTCGCTCTCGCCCATCCTCCGAATCAGGAAGGTGGGCGTGATCATTTACCACACCCCGATACCAGGAAGCAGAAGCGCGCTGCTTTCCATCTCCGTGCTGCTGATGGCTGGGGCAACGATAGCGTGCCAGTCAGAGCGGTTGCCGGAGGGCCGGATCATCGTGATCGATGACGCCGGTGACACCGTACGTCTGGCAGCGCCTGCCCGGCGGATCGTCTCGCTCATTCCCGCCACCACCGAGTTGCTCTTCGCCCTGGGTGCCGGCTCGTTCATGGTGGGTCGCACCAGCTACTGCGACTATCCCGCTGACGCCAAGGCCGTCCCGAATCTGGGAGACGGTATCAAGCCCAACATCGAGGCTGTGATAGCAACCCGGCCCGATCTCGTGATCCTCTACAACTCGGGCCAGAATGCCGGAGTGGCTGCCCGACTGCGAGAGCTCGATGTCGCCGCGGTGCGAATCAACACCGATGCGCTGAGCAGTGTCTCTCGTGTGGCACGGACGCTCGGTACGCTCACCGGTCGCGAGGGAGCTGCCGATTCAGTGGTTGCCGTGTTTGACACTGCCTTGGCCTCCGCCACCCGTCCCGCAGGATCTCGCCGGCCCAAGGTGCTGCTGCTGGTATGGGAACAGCCACCAATGACGATCGGGCGGGGAAGCTTCCTCAGCGAGCTGGTGGAGCGGGCGGGAGGCGAGAACCTGTTCGCCGATGTGGCGGGGAGTGACGGCGTGGTGAGCATCGAGGCTGTGGCTTCGCGGAATCCGGATCTGATCTTTACTACCGCCGAGGGCCCATCGGCATTCGCCAGCCGGCCCGAATGGCAGGCTGTGCCCGCGGTTCGCGCAAGGCGCTTCCTCCACGTCAGCGGCTCGGAGTTCAACCGCCCCGGCCCCCGGTCACCGATGGCTATCAGAGAGCTGAGCTCGAAGCTGCGCCGGAAGCAACAGTGAGCGCCGGCCGAATAGTTGGACTGCTCACGATCGTCATCCTCTGCCTTCTCATAGGGCTCAGCGCTGGCGCTGTGCCTCTTTCGCTCAGCGCGGTCTGGGGCGGGCTGTGGCATCCGGGCACGGACGCATCCGCCATCGTGCGCGACCTCCGCGCGCCCCGGGTGGTGTTGGCCTTCCTGGTTGGCGGGAGCCTTGGAATATCCGGTGCCGCGCTCCAGGCGATGATCCGCAACCCGCTCGCCGAGCCCTATCTGCTCGGGCTGTCGAGTGGAGCGGGCCTGGGCGCTGTGATCGCCATCGCGACCCGGGCTGGGGGCGCATGGGCGGTGCCGGTGGCCGCTTTCATCGGAGCGCTGGCTGCAGTGGCGCTGGTCTACCGGCTCAGTCTGGTCTCCGGCCGCCGGCTCGATCCCCATGTATTGCTGCTTTCAGGCGTTGTGGTGGGCGCCTTCGCCGGTGCGCTCATGAGTGCGGTAATGGTGCTCTCGGATGCGCCGGGAGTTCGAAATGCATTTCTCTGGTTGCTGGGCGGCTTCGGCGCCGCATCGTGGCGTGCCCTCGCCGTTTTCACCGTCTACGCCGCGATTCCCCTGGCCGTGCTGCTGTTCCATGCCCGTTCGCTCGACTTGATCGCCCTGGGCGATGAGCCGGCTCACCATCTGGGCGCCGAGGTGCACCGGCTAAGGCGCATGGTGTATCTGTGCACCGCGCTCCTGACCGCGGCCAGCGTGGCCACCTGCGGCATCATCGGTTTCGTGGGGCTGGTGGTGCCGCACGCGGTGCGTACCGTTTTTCGCCCGCTCCACCGAACGCTTCTGCCCGTGGTGTTTATAGTCGGTGGCTGCTTCCTGGTGCTGGCGGACGTCGTCTCCCGTACTGCCGTTCGGCCACTGGAGCTTCCCGTGGGGGTTGTCACCGCCCTTGTGGGCGTACCGCTGTTTGCGCTTCTGCTGCGGAGGACGCTCGGGTGATCCTCGAGGCCAAGGGCGTGCGGGTGCGCTACCGGGACGACGCCCCGTTTGCCCTCGATGGGGTGAGTTGCCAGGTGGCCGGCTCGGAGCTGGTTGCCGTGGTGGGCCCCAACGGCAGTGGCAAGACCACGCTGGTGCGCGCGCTCCTAGGGCTGCTGCCGCTCGAGCGCGGGAGCGTGCTGGTCGATGGCCGGCCGGTGAGCTCCTGGTCGCGTGCTTCTCTCGCCCGGGTGGTGGGGGTCGTGGGCCAGCAGGAGGAGGCGGTATTTCGGCTCACGGTCGCCGAGACCGTCATGCTGGGCCGCTATGCCCGCCTCGGCCCTCTAGCGGCGCCGGGCGACGCAGACCGCGCGGCCGTGACCGCCGCGCTTCAGCGCTGCGACATCGTGGAGCTGGCCCAACGACCCATCGACTCGCTCTCCGGAGGGGAGTGGAAGCGAGTGCGAGTCGCCCGAGCCCTGGCCCAGGAGCCCCGGGCGCTGGTGCTGGACGAGCCGACCGCTTCGCTCGACATCCGCCACGAGATGGAGCTCTTCGAGCTGATGCGGCAGTTGGTAGACAGCGGCCTCGCGGGGCTGGTGATAACCCATCATCTCAACCTCGCGGGGCGGTTCGCCGATCGGATCGTCCTTCTGGACCGGGGACTGGTTGTGGCCGAGGGATCGCCTGCCGCGGTTATGACCCGCGAAACACTATCACGCGTGTTCGACTGGCCAGTGGCGGTAACGACCTGGTCCGACGGATCGCCTCAAGTAATTCCGCTGCGGGTGGGAGAGAAGAGTCAGAGCGGCACCATCGATTACCTGTCATCCCCTCGCCGCGCCCGGGGCGGGCTCTGAGCAAAGCGAAGCATCTGACACTAAATGCCAGGAGATCTCCCATGAAACCATCCCGGTCCGCGTTGGCTATTGCAGCCGTTTTCGTACTGAGCCGATCAGCCGCCGTCAAGGCGCAGGAGGCGCAAGACACCACCCGGCTGGAGGAGCTGGTGGTTACTCCCACCCGGCTGCCGACACCTCCGGACGGGGTGGTCTCCTCAGTGACGACCATCAGCGGTGACGACCTTCGAGCTCGTGGGGTCCGTTTCGTACTGGATGCACTGCGCGAGGTTCCGGGCGCGGCGGTAGTGCAAGTCGGCTCGTTCGGCGGGGTGACTTCACTCTTTCTACGGGGCGGTGAAAGCGACTATGTGAAGGTGCTGATCGATGGCGTCCCCGCCAACCAGGCCGGCGGGGCATTCAACTGGGCCAACCTGACCACCGACAATGTCGACCGCATCGAGGTCCTGCGGGGTCCCGGTAGCGTGATCTATGGGTCCGATGCGGTGAGCGGGGTGGTACAGATCTTTACCCGTCGGGGGCAGGGTGGCTTCGGGTTCGAGGGTGGAGCAGAAGCGGGCACCTTCGGCACACTCAGTGGTCAAGGCAGTGTGCTGGGTGGTACTTCGCGGCTGAACTACTCGGCCGACGCCGGCCGGTTTTCCACCGACGGCACCTATCCGTTCAACAACGATTACGGCAACACATCCCTGAGCGCGTCGGTGCACGGCCTTCCTGACGTGCGGACCGGCGCGTCGCTCTCGGTGCGGTACAACGACAGCCGGTATCACTTCCCGACCGACTTCGCGGGGGCCCTGGCTGACAGCAACCAGGCCAGCGCTGAAGAGATGCTGACGATCGCGGCCGATGTTGGGCGCCGGGTTGGCAAGCGCCTCGATCTGCGCTTTACCGCCGGAGGCAGCCGCACGGCCAGCCAGTTTGATGACGGGCCCGACAGCCCCGGCGACACTTTGGGATTCGGTTTTGCTTCTCAACGGAACTCCCGGTCGGAGCGCGGCAGTCTCGACTTACGGCTGAACGCGGTGCTCGGCGATGCCCTGACGATAACGGCCGGGACCCAGGTGGAGCGTGAGAACGAGCGCCAATCGGGAGAGACGACCTCCAATTCTGGTGGGATCTCCACTCTGCCTGACACTCCCTTCGATCGGGGGCGCACGACCTTGGGTTACTACACCCAGGCTCTCGTCGATCTCGCCTCGGGGCTGGCGCTCAATCTCAACGCCCGCCTGGACGACAACAGCGCGTTCGGCAGCTTCCTCACTTATCGGGCGGGGGTGGCGTACCGCCTGCCGTCGGGTACCCGGATCCGGGGTTCTCTAGGCCGTTCGTTCAAGGCACCGACTTTCTGTGAGCAGTTCTGTGACGCTCCCTTCGTGGTGGGGGATTCAACGCTGCGACCCGAACGTTCCACCAGCTGGGAAGCCGGAGTGGAACAGGCTCTCGCCGGCGGGCAGGTGTCGGTTTGGGCCACCTATTTCGACCAACGGTTTCGCGACATGGTGGTGTACGATGGGAGCGGCGTTCCCGGCGAGCCGACCTATCGCAACGGCGCGGCGGCCCGGGCCCGCGGCCTGGAAACCGGACTGACTACGTCCCTCGGGGGGAACGCCACGGCATCGGCCTCATACACTTACCTCAGCACCGAGGCTACCGACGACGCGGGAATGCCCTCGCCCTCCTTCGCCGCGGGGCAGAGGCTGATCCGGCGGCCGCGACACTCGGCAGAAGTAGTGGTGCGCGCCCGGCTATTAGACCGTGCTTCCGTGGGTGGGTCGGTGGTGTACATGGGCGCTCGAGACGATGTCGATTTCGTCCAGTTTCCCGCCCAGCTAGTAGAGCTGCCACCCTACGCCACCGTGAACCTGGCCGCAGAGGTGGAGGTCATCCGGAGCCAGCCCGGCCGGCCGGGGTTGTCCGGGGTGGTCAAGGTAGAAAACCTGTTCAATGAGCGCTACGATCAGGTGGTGGGCTTCGCCGGCAGGGAGCGAGGGGTATTCGGAGGAGTAAAGTTCCGGTTCTGACCCGGCGACTGGCGGCCGGGCCCGGGTGCCTCGATCTTTAGGCATGACCTCAGTGACGTCCGCTCTTCGATTAACCTTGGCCGTTCCCTTCGCGGCGGTTATCTCGTGCGCCGAAACATCGGCACCCCTCCCTCCGCCCGAGGAGGTCATTGTCGTTCTCAACACAACGGCGGCCACCCTCACTCTGGTCCCGGTTGCGTCCCCCGCCCAGGTTGCTACCGTGCCGCTCGGTGCCTCGGGGGTGCGGCCGGTCAGCGTAGCCACCCGGGGAGCCACTGCCGTGGTGCCGCTTCGGGGCCGCGATGCCATTGCCGTGGTGGATCTGCGCGAGGGAACGCTGGTGAATACCATTTCCCTGGCCCCTGGCGCTGGGGTGGCCGGTGCCGCGCTCATCAGCGATTCGATCGCCTATGTCTCCAATGCCAACCTCAACACTGTCACCCGGGTCGACCTCACCACCGGCGATACCGCCAGCGTCCCGGTGGGGATTACGCCCCAGCACGTGACCTTTATCCGTGGCCGAGTGCTGGTGATGAATGCCAATCTGGACAGCTTGGGCAAGCCTGCGGGAGAGAGCTCGATCAGCGTTATTGATCCCTCCAACGGCGGCGCGGCTGGGGCTATTGGAACGATAGAGCTCGTTGGACCGGGCAACGCGCGCTTCAGCACGATCGCCGGAGATGGGATGCTATACGTCATCCAGGAGGGCGACCCCAGCATGGATGAGGGACGGCTCTCCATCGTGGACCCGGTCGATCGACGCGAGGTGGCCAGCTTTGGCGGGTTCGGCTTCGGGCCCGGAGATCTGGCCGCCGACGGAGGAGACCGGCTGCTGATCAGCTCCCGGACGGAGGGGCTCATGGAGTTCGACAGCGCCGATCGCACCGTCGTCCGCGGCGAGGGGAATGGCGTGGTGATTCCCGCCAACAGCGGGGTTGCGGTGGATTCCCAGGGCCGAATTTATGCCCTCGAGGCAGGGTGCTCGGGAAGCGGAATTCTGCACGTACTTCGGCCTGACTTCAGTGAGATCCGATCGATTCCAGTGGGGCGCTGCGCCTCACAGGCGCTGCTCGCACGGGTGCCGGCGGAAGGTGCTGAAACAACCGACGAGCCCACGCTGTAGCAGCCCGAGGCACCGGCCGGGGCTACATTCCCATTCATGGGCCTGGTTTCCACTCCTGCGGTTGTGCTCTCCACTCTCAGATACAGCGAGACCTCCAAGATCGTACGGCTCGCTACGCGCGAACACGGCGTGCAGAGTGTCATCGCCAAGGGGGCTTTGCGGCCCCGCAGCCGCTTTGGCGCCTCGCTGCAACTGCTGAGCGAGGGTCAGGCCCATTTTGTTCTGAAGGAAAACCGGGAGCTGCACCTTCTCACCAGCTTCGATGTGAGGCGGCTCCATGCTGGATTGGCGGCTGATCTGGAGCGCTACGCGGTTGCCTGCGCTCTCGCCGAGGTGATGCTTCGTTTTGCCCCCCCGGACCCCCACCCCGAGAGCTTTGATTTGCTGCGCCAGGCGCTCGAGGAGCTGGAGCTGGCCTCCGTTGCATTGGTGGAAGCCCTGGGGTACCGCCTGCTCTGGCGGATGGTGAGCGTACTCGGCTTCGAACCGTCGCTCGACGGGTGCGTAATCGATGGAACTCCTTTGCCCGAAGCGGGGCCGCTCCCGTTCAGCACCCGGGAAGGTGGCGCTCTATGTCCGGCGTGCGCCTCCCAGCACGGGGCGACTCAACTTCCGGAACAGGCGCGGGCCGATCTCGTGGCTCTCATGGATTCCAGCGCCGAGCTCCCCACCTTCGATGAAAAGCACGGTGCCGCGCATCGGCGGCTGCTGGGCCGGTATGTCAGATATCATCTGGGCGAGGGCGCCGAGCTTCCCGCCCTGGAGTTTTGGAGCCAGCGCCCCTGGATGGCGGCGTGATCATCGGCACCGCCGGCCACATCGACCACGGCAAGTCCGCGCTGGTAACGGCGCTTACCGGCCGGGCGATGGACCGACTAGCCGAGGAGCGGCGGAGGGCGATTACGATAGAGCTCAACTTCGCGCCGCTCGATCTCGGGCACGGCCGCATAGCCGGCATAGTGGATGTTCCGGGCCACGAGGATTTCATCCGCACCATGGTGGCAGGTGCGTCCGGAATCGACCTTGTCCTTCTCGTGGTTGCGGCGGACGAAGGTGTAATGCCCCAGACCGAAGAGCACCTTGCCATCCTGGAGCAGTTGCAGGTGCCAACCGGGATTCCGGTCATCACCAAGTCCGACCTGGCCGACCCCGAGTGGCTTCAGCTGGTGACCACGGAGGTTGCTGGTCGACTGACCAGGTCCTCCATTGCCTTCGAAGCGCCGGTGCCCGTATCGGTAAAAAGCGGCATGGGGGTCGAGATCCTGCGGGAGCGTCTTCGCTCCCTGGCTGCCGCGCTCCCGGGCAAGCCAGCCGCGGATGCCTTCAGGATGCCGATCGACCGGGTCTTCTCTCTCGCTGGAGTGGGTACTGTCGCGACCGGAACGGCGTGGTCGGGGCGGCTCCGGGTGGGCGACCCGGTGCTGGTGCTACCGTCCGGCGTGGGGGGCAGGGTTCGCTCGCTCGAGAGCTACGGCCAGCCGGTTGATCGAAGCGAGCCGCGGGCGAGGATCGCGGTAGGCATTGCCGGCATCGAGCGCAGTGCCATCGGCCGGGGGGAGGTGCTGGTAACCGACGAGCTGGCCTGGATGGCTGCATCGGCGATCGACGTCGAAATCAAGCTTCAGTCCAGCGCGCTGAAACCGTTGAATTCGCGAACCCGGGTGCGGCTGCACCTGGGCACCGCGGAAGTGATGGCACGAGTGCTGCCTCGCGCGCCGATCCAGCCGGGCAGCACGGGCATGGCACGACTGAAGTTGGACCGGCCCCTGGTAGCGCGGGGTGAAGACCGGTTTGTCCTTCGCAGCTACAGCCCCGTCACCACCATCGGGGGCGGCCGGGTTCTCGACCCCGATCCGCCCGCCCGCCGAAGCCAATGGCCGGAGAAGCTCGCGTCTGAAGACCCAGCCGAGCGATTCAACGCCGCGCTGGTGCGACATACCGATGGGGTTCGGGCCGCCGCGCTCCCCCTGGTGCTGGGGCTCCCTCGTGCCGCTTCCCAGGAGGTAGCTCGCCAAAACTCCGACGCTCGGCTGCTGGGAGACTTTTGGGTAAGGAAAGCAGCGGTGGATGAGGTGGGCGTCCGCGCCGTGGACCTGCTGCGAGATTACCATCGGCAGCACATCAGCGACCCGGGCATGCCGCTGGAGACCTTGAGGCAGTCGCTGCGTGCTCGTGACGTTGTGGTGGAGGCGGCGCTGAATGACTTCATCAGCGCCGGCCGGATTCGCCGCATCGACACAGTCGTAGCGCTCTCCGGCTTCGTGCCGCAGGTAGTGGGAGGGGACCCGGCCATAGAACGCGTCGTCCGGGTGCTGCTCGAGGCAGATCTCACTCCACCGTCGATCGCGGAGCTGGAACGCTCGTCAGGGCGGCGGGATCTTCTCGCCGTGCTGCGGCTGGCCGCGGCCAGAGGGCAGGTTGAAGCGGTCGAGCGTGACCGCTACTACAGTCGGGAGGCGCTGGAACGGTTCACCTCGGTTCTGAACGAGATAGGCCGGGAGGGAGAGATTGTGCCCGGAGCAATTCGAGATCGGCTGGGCATCACCAGGAAATACCTGATACCTCTGCTCGAATGGGCGGACGGAAAGGGAATAACCGTGAGGGCGGGCGAGGGCAGGAGGCTGAAGGGGAGCCGCCCTTGACTCCGGACTCAGGACTCTAGACCTTCACAGAAGACGATCCCGACTCCCCGGAGGTGCCCACCACCGTTCAACATCTCGTAAGAGGAGCGCCCATGGTCCGCTTGGCGTGGCCGGGGTGGTGGCTCGGGCTTCTGGTGGGAGCAGGCCCCCCGGTAGCGGCACAGGCGAACGTGCTCCCTCCGAGGGTCGAGCTGAAGGAGAACTACCCCAATCCGTTTTTCCCGGCGACGACGATCCCGTTCGACATTTCCCGGGAGGTGTGTGCAAGGGGTCATCAGCCGGTGGTTAGCCTGAAAGTGTACAATGTGCTGGTGCAGGTGGTCGCAATTCCGACTCTGGCGACTGGATCGAGCGAACGGGTGGACAGCCTTCGCTTGCGCTGTGGACAGTATCGGGCCTTTTGGGACGGGCGCTATCTGGATGGACAACACGAGGCCACTCCAGGGGTCTATTACTACCAGCTCACTGTCGATGGCGAGCGGTTTACCCGGAAAATGATCGCACGGAGGAAGACCGCCACTCAGAAGTGATCGCTTGAGGCAGCCCCGACGGCTGCCTCTTTGCGTGTAATGGAGGATGAACGAAACAAAGGACGCGCGACATTGCTGCCAAACCGGCAGAGTCCCAAGGTACAGGGCTTGCCATTTCCCATGCTAATTTTGACGTTCCTCGAAACCCGCCGGCCCCGGACTCAGCTGGGACGCCGGGCTGTGCCCACGTGAGGGCCGAATGATCCGACCGGAGCGATTGACCATAAAGGCGCAGGAAGCACTCCGCGATGCCGGCGAGCTGGCGCGGGCGCGGGGTAATCCTGTGGTAAACGACGCCCATCTCCTTGCCGTGCTCCTGGCGCAGGACGAAGGCGTGGTGCGGCCGCTGCTTCAGAAGGCCGGGCTCAACCTCACCGCTGTGGCCGAGGCCGTCGAACGCGAGCTGGCTCGCTTTCCCACCCAGTCCGGTGGCGGGGCGGAGCCGAGCTTCAGCCGTGAGTTGCAGCGGATCTTCGATCGGGCCGACAAGGAATCAGGAAAGCTGGGCGACCAATACATCTCCACTGAGCACCTGCTTGTGGCGATGGCGGATGAGAAGGGGACCGCTCTCCGGAACATCCTGAGCGCTCAGAACATTTCCGCCGATGAATTGCGCCGGGCGCTTCAGGAAGTCCGGGGGTCGCATCGGGTCACGGATCAGTCGCCGGAGGAGAAGTATCAGGCCCTGGAGAAGTACACTCGTAACCTGACTGAAGAGGCCCGGAAGGGAAAGCTCGACCCGGTCATCGGCCGGGATGAGGAGATCCGGCGCTGCATGCAGGTGCTGTCCCGCCGCACCAAGAACAATCCGGTGCTGATCGGAGAGCCAGGCGTCGGGAAGACCGCCATTGTGGAGGGACTGGCCCAGCGAATCGTGAACGGAGACGTGCCGGAATCGCTGCGTAACCGGGAGCTGGTGGCGCTGGATGTGGGCTCGCTTCTGGCCGGGGCCAAGTTTCGCGGCGAATTCGAGGAACGGCTCAAAGCGGTCATCAAGGAGCTGACCGAGAGCGAGGGGAAATTCATCACCTTCATCGATGAGCTGCACACAATCGTCGGCGCGGGAGCAGCCGAAGGCGCCATGGACGCGAGCAACATGCTGAAGCCGCCGCTGGCCCGGGGCGAGCTGCACGTGATCGGCGCCACGACCCTGGATGAGTACCGGAAGCGCATCGAAAAGGACC
>JACCRS010000200.1 GCA_013813435.1 Gemmatimonadales bacterium | reverse complement strand
CCGCTATCCTGGGCTGCATCCGGCCCGCGGTCCGCGCGTCGCGGATTGACCCCAAGGTAGCCCTCCGAGGCGAGTAGCTCCTCCCCGGGCAGGTCCCCTTGCGTTCTGTTCATAACCTGTTCATATTTTGTTCAAGAACAGTGCAACGAATGGTACTATCTTCAGGGAGACCGCAGTAATGAAACGCACCATCACGCGGGTTGGCGTTGCCGGCCTCGCCCTCGTCCTGCTTCACGCACCGCTCGCGGCGCAGCAACCCACCCCCCGGTTGTTCGTCGAGGGTCTCGCCGGCGCCGTGGTGCCAACCTTCGACATCGCCGACGTAGCCAAGACCGGGGGCGGCTTCGGCGCCGCGCTCGGCTACCGGCTGAACCAGCGCTGGGTTGTGATGGGCGAGTTCGACTACGGCAGCCACAAGGACAAGCCGACCGGCTCCGCCGACATCAATACCCTGCACTACATGGCCAAGGTGGGTTATTCGCTGACCGGTCCCAGGGATCGAGGCTGGGAGGCCATCGTGAACCTCGGCGTCGGGGCCGTGAGCTTCGACGTAGGAGGCCTCACCGGCACCTTGACATACCCGGCCATCAACGCCGGAGCCAAGATCGCCTATAACTTCAATCGGTCCTTTGCTCTAGTCCTCTCGCCGCAGGGTGACATCGCGTTCGGCAAGGAATCCGAGCTCACTACGACCAACGCGTGGGTCTGGCCCTTTACGGCCGGTCTCCGCGTCGCCTTCTAACTCACACACCGGGATTACCAACATGAATAAGCTCGACATACTCGCCGCCGCTCTGCTGGTGGTCGGCGGCCTCAACTGGGGCCTCGTGGCCTTCGCCAACTTCGACCTCGTCGCCGCCCTCACCGGCGCCGGTAACTTCGGCAACAAGAATCTGTTCGGGGCGGCCGTGTACGGCCTGGTCGGCATCTCCGCTGTGTATTACGCGTTGCGCTTGAAAGCCATGCAGCGCCAGCTTCAGACTGCGTAGGCTGCCATTGTTCCGGCCCCGGAGCACCACTCCGGGGTCCGGCGCGTTGCCGAACCTTCCCGGGTGAGGGTATGCCTCGTCGCCATGTACTGCCTGATGCTGTCGCAGGAGGTCTCCTCACCATAGGCGCGCTCTCCACCGCCACCGGTATCCCGGCGGACACCATTCGCACCTGGGAGCGGCGCTACGGCTACCCGGTTGCGGAGCGCAAGCCGTCAGGTCACCGGCTCTATTCGCTGGGGACGGTGCCCCGGCTCCGGCGGGTGGCGCAGGCGATCGCCCGCGGTCACCGCGCGGCCGAGGTTTTGCCGGCGTCCGAGAACGCCCTGGAGGTCTTGCTCGCCTCGCTGCCGCCGGCGGCGGATGAGTCCGCTGCACCGGCACGCGCGAGCGTTGCGCCCGCCGGAATTACACCGGCGGATGCGGCCGACGTCCTCGGATGGGTTCGTGCCTTCGATGCCGAGCGGCTCAAGCGCTGGTTCCAGGCCGACTGGGCCCGGCTGGGGCCGTTGGAGTTCCTGGAGCATCGCGCCGCGGCATTTCTCAGAGCCGTAGGTAACGCCTGGGCGGAGAAACGGTTGGATGTCCGCCACGAGCACTTCTCATCCGCGGTGCTGGGCGACTTCCTGCGCAGCGTGCGCCTGCCGCTCGACGACCGCGCCAGCGGCCCGGTTGCGGCGCTGGCGACGCTTCCCGGCGAACTGCACGGGCTCGGGCTCCAAATGGCGGCATTGGTGTTTGCCCTCGCCGGTTGGCGTGCACTCATGCTCGGCGTCGACACCCCGGTAGCGCAGATTGCCGCCCTGACCCGGGAAGCCCCGATCGCGGCGGTGGCGCTGAGCTGCGTAGACCCCCGGGGTCGAACGAGCGCTGCCCACGTGCGGGCGCTGCGTCGCCAACTTCCCCGACATGTCCCACTGATCATCGGGGGGGCTGGGGCCCCAGCTTCCGTCCGTGGGGTCATGATTCTTCCCAGCCTCGCCGCGCTCGAGCGCTGGCTCCGCGATCGTGCTACCAGCTAAAGCCTCCCACCGTGAGCACCGGTTTACCGCCCGGACGCTCATCGCGCGGCCGCGGCCGGAAGTGTTTGCCTTCTTTGCGGCTGCTGAGAATCTGGAGCGGATTACGCCTCCAGAATTACGCTTTCAGATTATGACCCCGCTTCCCCTCCGCATGGCCAGCGGGGCCCTCATCGATTACCGACTCCGTCTGTTTGGGATCCCCTTCCAGTGGACGACTCTGATCTCACTGTGGGAGCCTTGCTGCAGCTTCGTTGATGAGCAGGTTACGGGACCATATGCGATGTGGGTGCATACCCACTCCTTCCACGAAGCATCCGGCGGGACTCTGGTCAACGACGAAGTCCGCTACCGGTTACCTCTGTTTCCGCTGGGTGAGGTCGCCTACCCGCTGGTCCGTCTGCAGCTGCGAAGAGTGTTCGACTACCGCGCCCGGCGTCTCAGTGAGCTTCTAACTCTCCTCTAACCTCCTCCGCTTTCACCCAATAACTTCTCCCGATACCGGACCAGTGCCGCTCCTTGGCACGCCCGGGAAGCCGGTCATGCCGTTCGGAGATTCCACGCCAATTGGAGGTCAGATGCAAGTCCCACGTATCGCCGTGCTCCTCGCCGCACTCACCTCGCTGAGTGCATGCTACCACGCTACCATCGAAACCGGATTGTCACCTTCGCCCCAGGTCCTCGAGAAGTCCTTCGCTTCCAGCTGGATCTACGGCCTGGTCCCGCCCAAGACCGTAGAAACAACCAATCGATGTCCCCAGGGCGCGGCAAAGGTGGAAACCCAGCTCACTTTCCTGAATCAATTGGTGGGTTTCCTTACGCTCGGCATTTACACACCGATGCATATTCGGGTCACCTGCGCCCAGACTGCGGCAGCCGCTACCGGCTCCGTATCCCCGGACTCTGAAGCCGACCAGGGGAGTGCCGCGGCTCCTGGGGGATCGAGTGAGTAGACTCGCGCTCGAGGCAAGTGGTCAGGGAGAGTAGATCACGATGGCTCGAACTATCGACCCCGCTGAGGTAACCCGGCAGCTGCTGACCCTGGGAGTGGAGCCTGGCAGCGTGCTGGTGGTACACACCGCCTTTTCCAAGGTCGCCCCGGTTGACGGCGGGCCGTGCGGTTTGATCGAAGCGCTGCAGGCTGCCCTCGGTCCCGCCGGCACTCTCGTCATGCCCAGCATGGGCGACAATGACGATCAGCCGTTCGACCCGGAAGCAACACCGTGCATTGGAATGGGCGTGGTAGCCGACAGCTTCTGGAGAATGGAGGGCGTCAGCCGGAGCGACAGTCCCCATGCGTTCGCGGCCCGGGGTCCCCTGGCCCAGGAGATTACCGCGCCGCATCCCCTCGATATTCCCCACGGGTTGGACAGTCCCGTGGGCCGGGTCTATGGACTCGGCGGGCAGGTACTCCTGCTCGGGGTGGGACACGATGCTGACACTACCATCCATCTGGCTGAGAACCTGGCCGGTGTGAGATACCGGCTTCCAGTCTACTCGACGATTCTGGTAGCCGGGAAGCCGACACGATACGACTACGGCGAGGTGGACCACTGCTGCAGGAACTTCGCGCTGATGGACCGGTGGCTCGATGCACCGGGGCGGCAGCGCCGCGGTGGGGTGGGACATGGGGAAGCGCGCCTGGCGCGCTCGCGGGACATCGTGGAGTCTGCACTGGTTCGACTTCGGGAGAACGAGACTGTTTTTTTACATCCCCTGGGGGTGTGCAACGAGTGCGACCAAGCTTGGGCGAGCTATCCCTCGGGCGATCCTTCGCGGAGTTTAATCTGAGCGCAGCGTGGGCTCAGATGACAAGGTGATTCGGCATGCTGCCACCGCCGGAATAACCTACAGGCGGTACAGCGCCGTCACGCACAAATTGTTGGCTTCCAGAATGCCACCCATTGGAACCTGAGAATCAGAGAGACTATGCCCAGTTTATTCAGGCGGCGCGCCGCCATCGCGGCTTGCCGGGGCCACCGTCGTGGCACTCGTGATTGCCACGCCCGCCTCCGCCCAGTTCGGCGGCCTCAAGAAGAAAATCAAGCCGGCGGCCCAGCCCGCCGACAACACCGAGGCCGCGGCTCCTGGCGACCAAGGAAGACACGCCCTACGGCCGCTACACCAGAGCCGAGACGGCCTACGCCGAGGCCAAGGTCAAGTGTGAGGCGGGGCAGGAGGCCTTTTATCAGCGGGCGGCAGCTGACGAGAAAATGCTCGACAAATACGGCGCCCTCACAGACAAGATGGTGGCGGCTCAGACCAAAGGCGACATGAAGCTCCAGGCCATCTATCAGGATTCGGCCATGGCCATGGTGGACCCGAGCTGCATCGTGAAGAAACCCGACCAGCCCGCGGACTACTACCAGGCCCAGCGCGACATCGACGTCCGGGCCGAGCGGCTGGAGATCAAGGCGTCGGGTTTCAGCCCTCACGAGATGGCAGTGGTGAAGGAGCGGACCCTTTCCCTTCTCGGTGCCGCCCCGCCGCTGGGTGACGCGTCGGCAGGAGAGAAGTCTGCTGTGGCGGGCAAGTCGGCGGAGCTCAAACCGCTGCTGGGGATCAAGGAGAAACCCGCGGCGGTGGTGCAGAAGCCCGAGCCCGAGCCCGCGTCGGCTCCGGCCGACCCTCAGATGTCGGCCGCCGCATCCAGCATGAACGACTGCATGGTGAAGAACATGCAGAAGAGCCAGACCAGGCTCGAGGCCCTCGGCCAGCGG
>JACCRS010000163.1 GCA_013813435.1 Gemmatimonadales bacterium | reverse complement strand
CTCCTCGAAGGCCTCCACATACGGCACGTGACCGCACTCCGGCAGGGGATGGAACTCGGCCCTGAGCAGCTCAGCCACTTGGCGCGCGGTCTCGATCGGTATCGGGTCGCTCTCGCCGTGAAGAACTATGGCGGGGATCTTCAGGCGGGGCAGTACCGGCCGCAGGTCGTAGTCTCCCAGGCTGGCCCAGACTTCCTGCTGAGTTCGGCCGGTTACCCGAAACGGGGTGAGGTCGCGCGCCCGCTCCGGGTCGTGGAAGTAGGCTGCCACTGAGAGCTCGAACAAACGCTGGGCATAAGCGGCGGGGTCCCGCTCGCGCTGGCCACTCTCCCTGAGCTCGGCACGCCGCCGCTGAAGCTCGGTAGCGAGGTTGCGCTCGCTGAAGCGCCGCTCGAACTCCTGGCGAGCCTCGCGCCACGCGGGCGCCGGCGAGACCAGCGCCAGCCGCTCCACCCTTTCGGGATGCTCGGTGGCGTACAGCAGCGCCAGGAGTCCGCCCCACGAGTAGCCCGCCAGTGTGAGCTGCTCAAAGCCCCAGATCTCGCGCAGGGCCTCTAGATCGGCGATCTGTTCCTTCCAGCCGACGGGGGTGTCGCGCGAGACGGGTGATCGTCCGCCGCCGCGCTGATCGTAGTAAATCAGCTCGCGTCCTACAGCCAGAGCGTCGAAACCGGGCAGCAGATAGTCGTGATGCGCGCCTGGCCCGCCGTGGAGGACCACTGTGGGCGGGCCGGTGCCTACCCGCCGTTCGAAAAGCGAGACTCCACGTACTTCGCGGGTGCGAGTTTCAGGCGACAGCACCGCGTCTCTCCGTCTGCCCCTCCACCCCACGCGGCGGCGGCGCACTGAACCCTTCCGGGCGCTGCAGTGCGTGATCCCACTGAGATCGCGCGGGCGTCACGGGCACTGACGCGCCCTCCAGGGTCCCGTGCGCCCCCGCCGCTCCGCCACCCACGCTCTGACGGGGGGTGGGGTGGCCAGCGGAACTGGGCCGAGGCCCGAAGGCTGAGCGCAAGGGGGGAGGTGGGGGGAAGTCGGCGCTTGAAGCCGCAGGGCCTCGGTCAGAGCCGCTGGCCGAGGGGTGGGGTCTATAGAAGGATGCCGAGAGCATCAGCTACTTGCTTGACCGCCGCTTCCTCCTCGGGCGTGAACGGGTCGGGCACGTCGCTATCGATATCGATCTGGCCGAGGATTGTTGTGCCGCGTCGAATGAGCACCACCAGCTCCGAGCGGGTCCAGCTGTTACAGGCGAGATAGTTGCCCACCGCCGTCACGTCGGGCACGTTCTGGTCCTGGCCACTGGCTACCGCTGTCCCACAGACGCCGGTGCCCACCGGAATTCGGGTGTGCTCGGTCTCGCGGCCGGCGTATGCCTCCAGCACCAGCTCGCTTCCGTGCAGCATGTAGAGGTAGACCGACGTATAGGGCGAGCCCGCCGCGCGGATCTTCTCCGCCGCCGTACGAAGCAGCTGTTCCCGGGGCACTTCCCGGGCGAACGCTCCCCGGAGGGCTGCCACTACCCGGCTGCCGTCGAGCACCGGCACGTCAGCCTCCCCGTGCGCCGAGCGTGGCCGTGAATGTGGTAACCGATGCACCGCGGCGCACTACGATCTCCACGGTCTCACCCGGCTTGTGGCTGCGCAGGGCGTCGGTCATCGCCTGAAGATCGGGCGTCTCGGCTCCGCCGATCCGGGTGATGATGTCGTCACCTCTGAGGCCCGCTTTCTCGGCCGGGCTCCCGGCGCGCACACCGACCAGCCGTACGCCTCCTGGAGCCCCGGTCATATCGGGCACCGTACCCAGGTAGGCGCCGTATCCCGGCGGCCCCGAGCCGGCGGCGATCTGACTCGGAACTGGCGCCGGCAGCTCCAGCAACGTCAGGGGACTGGTACGGTTGGCGAGCGCGGTTACCAGCCCGAGGCTGAAGTCGGCCACCCGCTTAAGCCCGTCATAGTTGACCTTCTGCCAGTCATCCGTGGTTCGGTGGTAGTCCTCGTGCAGGTCGGTAAAGATGTGGAGGACCGGCCGCTTGGCGGCGTAGAACGACGAATGATCGCTGGGACCGTAACCGTCGCCCTGGGCCTTGAGATCGAAGCCGGCATACCAGTTGAGGGAGTCAAGCAGCGCGGGAAACTCCTTCGCGCTGCGCGCGCCGTAGACGATCAGCCGCCCGTTTCGGAGCCGTCCCACCATGTCCAGGTTTACCATGGCCATCATGCCGGCCAGCGGATAGATCGGTTGCTGGACGTAGTGGGCTGAGCCGAGCAGGCCCAGCTCCTCTCCGCTGAAGGCGATGAACACCACAGTACGCGCGGGCGGCGAGGCCGCCAGTCGGGCAGCCACCTGGATCAGCGCGGCGGCTCCCGACGCGTTGTCGTCCGCCCCGTTGTGAACCAGGCCGGTGCTGTCGGGGTCGAGGCTGCCGAAGCCACCCCGTCCCAGATGATCGTAGTGGGCGCCGAGCACCACCGTTTGGTTGCGCAGCACCGGGTCGCGGCCCGGAAGGATGCCGACCACGTTCCGGCCCATCAGCGCACCGGTCCGCGCCTGCCGCGCAGCGGGCGCTTCCCGGCCGACGGTGAATGACTGGAACCAGCCGCCGGCCGCCGGCTGAAGCCCCACCTGGGAAAACCGCCGGGCCAGATATTCCGCGGCCGAGTCCGCGCCGGGAGATCCGGTCATGCGTCCCTGGAGCCGGTCGTCGCTGAGGAAGCGGACGTCGTCGAGCAGTCGGGGAGGTTCGGGAGGTTGCTGCACCTGAAGGGCGGCAGCCGGCGAGGGGAGGCTCAGCAGGGCGCCGAGCAGGATGAATCGCAACATAGAACGGAGGAATATAGATGCGCCGGGCCGGCTATCGCGGCACCAGGTCGGTCTCGGGGCTAAGCTTTCGCGCAAACGCAGCCAGCAGCCGCGCGGTCCGCTCCAGATCCTCCAGCGCCACCATTTCGTTCGGGCTGTGCATGTAGCGGTTGGGTACCGACACCAGCCCGGTTGCAACCCCGCGGTGGGCGTTGAATATGGCCTCGGCGTCGGTGTGAGTGTCGCGGGAGGACGCCTCGATGGCGTAGGGGATCTTCTCGGCTTCGGCGGCCTCTACCAGCATGTCGAACACCACCTCACTAACCGACGCGCCTCGCGCCAGGGTGGGCCCTCCGCCCAGCCGGTAGTCGCCGTGCTTTCGCTTCTCGATGCCGGGATAATCGGTTGCGTGGGTTACGTCGACCACGATCGCCACGTCCGGCTCAAGCTGATGAGCCGACGAACGGGCGCCGCCTCCTGAGGAAGCGATCTCCTCCCGCGTAGTGGCCACCGCGGTAACCGAGGCACGGGGCCGGTCGGCTGCCAGCAGACGCAGCGCCTCCAGAACCACGAAGGCACCGATCCGGTTGTCGATGCAGCGGCTCACCAGCCGCCCGTTGGGAAACTCCAGCACGCCGGCAGCCAGCACTCCCGGGTCGCCGATTCTGACCCTGCCCTCGGCCTCGGCACGGTTGGCGGCGCCGACGTCGATCCAGAGTTCCTCGACCTTGGAAACCTTTTCGCGGTCCTCGCGCTCCATCAGGTGGATGGCGCGCTTGCCCACCACGCCGGTTGTCGACCCCCGCCGCCCTAGCAGGATCACCCGCTGTCCCACGAACACCTGGTGGTCCCATCCGCCGATGGTGTCGAAGCTGAGGAAGCCCTCGTCATCGATGTGCGTGACCATGATCCCGATCTCGTCGATGTGCCCGGCGAACATCAGCCTGGGTCCACCGTCGGGATTGACCGCGGCGAAGGAATTGCCACTGACGTCGGCATGCACCGTGTCGGCAAACTTCTCCGCTTCAGCGCGCCACACCCGGGCGGGAGCCGCCTCGAAGGAGGACGGTCCGGGTGTGTCGAGCAGCGACTTGAGGAAGACCAGTGATTCAGGTTTCACGACTATCCCGATATGAAGGGTTCGTGCGCGTCGCTCCTCGAATGGCTGATCCCCGAGACGCCTTTAACACGAAGGGCACGAAGTGAACAGCAAGAACACGAAGAAAAGCAGGAGCCTGTCCTAAGCAGCCTCAACAGTAGGATGCCAGATCACAAGATAAGAAAAATATGCTGTTGTTCTTCCTTCCTGACCTTGTTCTTACCTTCGTGGCCTTCGTGTTAAGTGCGACTCGGAGCGCTGTTTATTCAGGGAGGGAAGCGCGCCCTCCCTGACACATCGAGAAGGCTGATCCAATGCAGTTCCAGATAACACCGCTCCCTCGACAAAATTATCCTACCTAGGCTTTCGGGCACGGTACTCCTCGAGTCGCCGTCTCTCCGAGTCGCTTTTAACACGAAGGGCACGAAGTGTACAGCAAGAACACGAAGAAAAGCAGGAGCCTGCCCTAAGCCAACCTATCCAGCAGAATGCCAGATCACAGGATAAGAAGAAACATGTTGTCGTTTTTCCTTCGTGACTTTATTTAGGCTCTCCTGCGCTGCGCTCCTCGAATGGCTGATCCCGAGCCGCTTTTAACACGAGGGCACGAAGGAACAGCAAGGACACCAAGAAAAGCAGGAGCCTGCTTTAAACAGCCAAACAGTAGGATGCCAAATCACAGGGATAAGAAAAAATATGCTGTTGTTTTTCCTTCCTGACCTTGTTCTTGCCCTTCGTGCCCTTCGTGTTAAAAGCGACGCGGAGCGCTGTTATGCAAGGAAGGAAGCGCCCCCCGGCATAGCGATGCTCATTCGCCAATCGGCGACGGGCCAGCCGGAGAAGGCCGATCCAGTTGCAGCTCCAGGTACACCGCTCCCTCGGCTCGATTGTCACCATACGGCGGGATCTCACGAAAGCCCAACCGGCGATACAGCGCCAAGGCGCTCATCATGGAGGGCAGGGTGTCGAGCCGCAGGCGCCGGTAACCGGCTGCACGGCTCTCAGTTGTGACGGTCTGTGTCAGCTCGCGGCCCACTCCCAGGCCACGATATTCCGGCCGCACGTACAGTCGCTTCATCTCGCATACCTCCGGCTCCAGCCGCCGGAGCGCCACGCAGCCAGCCATCTGATCGTCTACCGACGCCAGCAGCAGACGGCCATGGGGACGAGCGTATTGCCCCGGCAGGCCGGCAAGCTCCTTTCCGAAGCCCTGCAAGCAGACATCGTCGCCCAGGCATGCGGCGTACTCCTGGAAAAGGCTCCGGGCGGTTTCCAGCTCGGACGGCTGTGTGACCTCGGTGATGCTTACCCGATTCACCGCTCCGCCAGGCGGCTGGGCCGATAATTCACGAAGAGCAGCAGCCCGGTGAACGGCGCGATCAGCGAGCGAAAGTCGAGGGTGAGGAGGTACGCGATGGTCCCCAGAAGAGCCGGCGTTTCCACCAGGGCCCAGATCCCTACTACCCGGCCCAGATTGGCTCGCCACCAGTCGTCCTGCGAAGTGCCTGGCGAGGCAGGTGTGAGCCGCCCCGCCGTGTACATCGCAGCTCCGAAGAGTACGGCACTCACCAGGAAGAGGCCGAGGTACAACACCCGGCGGTCGGGCACGGCGGAAACGGGAAGCGAGCTGGTCCCCCCATACCAGGCAACCGCCCAGAACAGCACGATTCCCAGGACCAATGCGGCGTGAATGATCCGCGCCGTGATGGCGGGCGACACCGGAGCGGAAGGGGGCATTACCGTCTCGCAACGC
>JACCRS010000158.1 GCA_013813435.1 Gemmatimonadales bacterium | reverse complement strand
CATGCCTAAATCGAAATCCGTCTACCGCTGTACCGAATGCGGTCACGAGCATCCCAAGTGGGCAGGTCGCTGCGAGGCGTGCGGGGAATGGAATGCAATCGCGGAGGAGCCTGTCGGAAAAGTCGGGAAGGGAGGGAAGGGAGGGAAGAGCAGTGCCTACCGCCTGACCGCCGTACCGCCGGTCCGCCTTTCCAACATCGCGGCCGAATCACTCACCCGCTGGCGGACGGGGCTTCCGGAATTCGACTACGTCCTCGGAGGCGGCATTGTCCCCGGATCCATGACACTGATTGGCGGCGAGCCGGGGATCGGCAAGTCCACGCTGCTGCTGCAGGCCGCGGCTCGGCTCGAAACCGCGGGACGCACAGTGCTCTACGCCAGCGGTGAGGAGTCACCCCATCAGCTCCGGCTGCGGGCCGACCGCCTGCTGGAGGACGCGGGATCGGTGCACGTTCTGGGAGAGACCCGGTTGGAGGCCATCATCGACGCGGTGAGCGCTGCGGGGGCCGACGTGGTAGTGATCGACTCGATTCAAACAGTGTATACCGACACGCTGGAGAGCGCTCCGGGAAATGTGGGCCAGGTGCGCGAATGTTCGGGCCAGCTCATGCGCTTTGCCAAGGAGAGCGGGACCTCGGTAATCGTGGTGGGTCACGTTACGAAGGGGGGCGGCATTGCCGGACCCAAGACACTCGAGCACATCGTCGATACGGTATTGTACTTCGAGGGCGAGGCCACGCTGGACTACCGGCTGCTCCGCACCACCAAGAACCGGTTCGGTTCGGTGGACGAGCTCGGAGTCTTCTCCATGACCGAGCGGGGTCTGGTGGCGGTGCCTAACCCCTCGGCAGTGTTTCTTGCCGCCCGAACGCAGGGCATCAGCGGCAGCGCCGTCACCGCTTTGATGGAAGGCACCCGCCCGGTGCTGGTGGAAGTGCAGGCGCTCGCCGCCAAGTCGGGATACGGCACGCCGCAGCGGGTGGCCACCGGGCTCGATCCCCGGCGCCTGGCCGTGCTGCTCGCCGTGCTCGAGCGCCGGGCGGAAACCTCGTTTGCCAATCTCGACGTCTTCGTGCAGGTCACCGCCGGAGTTCGGCTCAACGAGCCCGGTGCCGATCTCGCGATCGCCGCGGCACTCCTGTCCAGCCTCTACAATCGCCCCGCACCGGCTGATGTCATCTTCCTGGGCGAGATCGGGTTGGGCGGCGAAATCCGGCCCAGTGGAGCCATCGAGCGCCGCATTACTGAGGCGGTGCGGCTCGGTTTCAACCGGGTGTTCGGCTCATCCCGAAGCACCGTGCAGGTGTCGGGTGCCTCGCTGGTCGGTCTCGACCACGTCGAGCAGCTGGTGCGCGCCCTTGCCGCGTGACGTAGGCGTCGTCGTGGTTGCCGCCGGGCGGGGTGAGCGGATCGGCGGTGACGTGCCCAAGCAGTATCAGCTCATCGGCGGTGTGCCCATGGTGCTGCGCGCCCTGCGGCCCTTCACCTCGCACCCGGATGTGGGGCACGTGGTGCTGGTGCTTCCCTCGCCGGATGCATCTCACCCGCCGGGGTTCCTCTCCGACCTCTCCGCCCTCTCCGTTGTCGCAGGCGGCCGCCACCGGGGCGACTCTGTACGGGCGGGCCTCGCGGCGCTCCGCCCCGAGTGCACCGTAGTACTGGTGCACGATGCGGCGCGCCCATTCGTCGAGCGCGAGGTGATCGATGCGGTTATGCGCTATGCGCGCGCGGGGGAGGGCGCCGTGCCGGCGGTGCCCCTCAGCGATACCCTGAAGGAGGCCACCGCCGCGGACGCCACTCTCATCCGCCGGACCCGCCCCCGGGCGCGGCTCTGGCGCGCCCAGACACCACAGGGGTTTCCCCGGGCAGTGTTGGAGGAGGCCCATGCCCGCGCCGCGCGTACCGGCCATCGGGGTACAGATGACGCTTCGCTGGTAGAGGCCATGGGTGTTCCCGTACGCCTGGTGCCCGATTCCTGCCGGAACCTCAAGGTCACCACCCCTGACGATCTGGCCCTTGCCGAGCTGCTCGCAGCCAAGTCGCCGTGATCCTTCCTTTCCAGAGCGATACCGAAATCGCGGAAGCGATCCCGCAGATAGGACGGCACCTGAGAGCCGGGAAGCTGCTCGCCTATCCCACTGAGACGGTATACGGTCTGGGCTCCGCGCCCACTGTTCCAGCGCTTGCCGCCCTCTCGAATCTCAAGGGAAGGCCGGAAGGCAAGCCGTTTCTGCTGCTGATCTCCGGCCGGCGCATGGCAGAAGAGTGGGGGCTGGTGTTCACGGCTTCAGCGTCGGCGCTGGCAGAGGCGTTCTGGCCCGGCCCGCTGACGTTGGTGCTTCGAGGTGGTGAAGGCCGGCTCCCGGATGAGCTGAGGGGCAGGGAAGGCGGGATCGCGGTGCGCCACACGTCCCATGCCGGCATCGCGCGACTGGTGACGGCTACCGGCAGGCCCCTCACCTCCACCTCCGCCAACCGCCCCGGCGGACCGCCGGCCCCCGGCGCGGACCGCCTGGTCGAGCTGTTCGGACCCGAGGAGCGAAACGGCGAGCTCCTCGTGCTCGATGGCGGGGTGCTCGGGAACGTCCCGCCCTCCACGCTGGTGGACTGCACCGATCTGGCGCCGAAGATGGTGCGCGAGGGTGCGATCCCGCGGGCAGAGTTGCGGCGGGCGGCCGGGCGACTTGCGCCGTGAAGGCGGGTGAGCAGGGAAGCAGGTCGGAGAGGTATGTCACCCTGACCCCTCGCGTAGCGAGGGGAAGGGGGCCGGACCTCCGTCTCTTAGGCGTAGTTGTACGTCCGACACCATGTTATTGGATGGCACGCGACTACTTCGTCTACATACTTGCGAGTGAGTCCCGTGAGCTTTACATCGGGGTTACGAATAGTCTAAAACGAAGAATCTGCGAGCACAGAAGCGGGCAAGATCCCAACAGTTACTCAGTACGCCATGAGACTACGCGGCTCGTTTACTTCGAGATGTCTAGGGGATGTCCTGTCCGCAATTGCCCGAGAGAAGCGTCTCAAGCGCCTGAGCCGGAAGAGGAAGCTCCGCATGATCGACCGGCTGAACCCAGGATGGCGGGATTTGGCCGGCACTGAGGTATAAAGGAGATCGGCCCCCTCCCCCTCGCTGCGCTCGAGGTCAGGGCGACAACCATTAGCTGCCCGCAGTTATCTTGTCATAATGCGCGTCCTCTTCGTCTGCACCGGTAACACCTGCCGCAGCCCCATGGCTGAAGCGCTCCTGCGTGACGCGCTCGCCAGCCGGGGCGCTGATCAGGTGATGGTGTCCTCCGCCGGCACCGGCGCCTGGAATGGAGCGCCAGTGTCAGAGGGTGCGTACCTCGTCGGATTGGAGCACGGACTC
>JACCRS010000145.1 GCA_013813435.1 Gemmatimonadales bacterium | reverse complement strand
CCCTTGAAGGCCGATGTCGTGCCGAGGGTTACCTGGCCCGCGACCTGCCAGAAGATGTTTCTGGCCTGTGCGCCGCCGGCTAGGGTTACGATGGCACCGTTGCCCACCGTGAGATCCTGTGCGATCTGGAAGATCCAGACATCATTCGCGCCACCGGTGAGGGTGACACCAATGGGTATGGAAACTCCCGTTCCCCACTTGTAGAGACCGGGGGTCAGCGTCAGCCCGTCGATATTTCCGGCGCCAAGTTCGGTGTAGTCCGGCAACGTGCGCCCCGCGGCGTCGGTGTACGCCGCCTGCATGTCCAGCACGGCGGTGGTCAGGGTAGCCGGGGTCGGCGCATCGTAATCGGAGGCGTAGACCTTACCGGTCACCAGACCCGATGTCGTGAAGGTGGTCGGGGGCGTGGACAGTGCAAATCCGGTTATGAAGGAAGCGGCGGACGGGCTGAGGCCCAGGTCTCCAACGATCGAGGTGGTTCCGGTCGTCGAGATTGCGGACTTTGCCAGGATGACGTAATTGCCAGCGGTGCCCAGATTCACAGCCCCTGGACCGGTCGCTGACGTTGCAACCGTGGTGAAGCTCCAGGTCTTTGGGGCCGACAGACCCAAGCCAGCCGCATCCTTGACATTCGTCGATATCGTCGCGGTGAACGTTGTGTTCGCGGCGAGCGCGACTGTCGGAATCAGCCTCACAGTGGTACCGGAGTAGGTCACGGCGCCGGCAATGGCGGTCGTGCCCTGCTTGAGCAAGAACGTCGTTGCGTTGAGGGTAGTAGCATCCATCGCCTCGCTGAATGTCGCGGTGACTTGCACGTTTCTTGGCGACCCTGTCGCGTTGGCTGCGGGGCTGGTGGACGTGACCGTCGGGGCAGCGTTGGTGCCGGGGGGGTTGGTGCCGGTGGGGTTGTCATCGTTGCATGCCACGGCAAGCAGCGCAACGGTCGCAAGCAGGATCGCGTTACGGGTCATGGAGCCTCCGATTAAGGGATCGCCTGTCGAGGAGGCCGACAACGATAGTGGTGGAGTGCCCGCTAAACCCCTGACCCTGGCACAGGCTGCTTCCCGTTGTTGTTAAGTGGGAGCGGCATAGGTGATATATAGTATACTTTACTTTACTTGTCAAGTTAAGACACCATATTGTGCACCAGCGGCACCTTAGTTAACTTAATCTCGTTAACCCAAGGGAGCCGAGACATGGACCTTTCATTGGCAATCAAACAGCGGCTCGATGAGCTGGGGCTGGAGCAGAGGGAGCTTGCGCGCGCGGCGCAAGTCACGGAATCGTATATCTCGCAACTGCTTACACGAAAACGGCTGCCCCCTGCACCAAACCGCACGGATATCTACGAAAAGATGGACAAGCTGCTGAAGCTTCCCCATGGGGAGCTTGCCAAGCTCGCGGCCCATCAACGAACCGAGCAGCTGAAGCGCGAAACCGGGGGCGAGCCGCTGCCCCTGTTTAGTGAAGTGCGTGCACTGATCCTTCGGAAATGCCATCCAGCCCGTGCAGGCGCGGTCCGTGCCATCTTCGAGAAAGAGCCCTTCGGCGAGCTCGAGCGGCTGGTCACCAAGACCATTCTGGACCTGGTCAAACGTGTGGCCAAGCGGCAGCTGGAAAACGAGCCTTGGCTCCGCACCGTCGCGCACCTCTCCGGACGAGACTTCCAAGACATTCGAGTGGTCGCCCTCGAGTTCCTGGACACCGATATTCTGCATGTCTCTCCGGAGAACTGCGTCGCTTTCCTGGAACCGCTGATCGAGTCATGGGATATCGATCTGCCTACCTTCGAGCTCCAGGTTTTCCTGCATCCCAAGGTAAGCCCGGGGTCGGCCAGGAGATTTCAGTTTCTGGAACGGCCGCTGGCAGACCGCCGGCAGCGGGAACCGGGATTATCGGCGTTCCTGGCGGATCGGTCGCTCAGCGGGTCGGCGACGCCAGAGGAGCTCGAATTTCTGGCGGAACTCAGGTTCAAGAAGGGCCGACCGACCGCTCTCTACTACTACCGGGAGCTGCAGAACCTGCGGGACCCGCTCCACTTCCGTCCGGATCACA
>JACCRS010000130.1 GCA_013813435.1 Gemmatimonadales bacterium | reverse complement strand
CTTCGGGTAGGCCAGGGCCTGCAGCAGCGCGTGCCAGCTCAGGCCCGCCCACTGAGGCAGGAACGAGGGGCTGGGGCTGAGCGTCCGTACTGCCATGATGAGCCTGTCCTGCGTTCCCTTCGTCCTGCTACTTCCACCGTAGCCCCGGATCTTTAAGAAAGAATCCGGATCACGGCTCCGGGTGTTAAGGCTTTGTGTGAGTTCGGCGCTGCCTTCGGGCTGCTTTCCGACGCACCGTTGTTACTCACAGCGTAGACCCGCGGGTATGTCCGGAGCTGTCGCCACGGAGACACTCCGGTTGTCTGCTTGCCAGCAGGGCCGGGGCGTGCTGGTCGGCGAGCGGGCGGGCAGAAACACAAAAAAACTAGGACGGCAAACTCGACTTGAGGAGCATGGTTTCGAGCGTGGCCAGGTAGCCCGCCGGATTCTTTCGGAAGCGTCCTTGCCGTCGGCGTGCGTCCTGGCGGAGCTCGAGGGAGCGGCGGAGACCGGTCCAGCGTTCCAGGTTGGGATGCCGCAGGTCGTACTCGCGGAAGCGGGTGAGACGACTGGCCGTGGCGGCGAGCACCCGGACCGAACCACGCACGACGGTGGCGGCGGTGGCGTGGAGCCGCCCGCTGGCCCGGCGCTGGTGATAGCGAGCGGAGCCGAAGTACTGCTCGAGGTCGTTGTTGGTCCGCGGCAGGCCGGCGATGTCGTAACAGTGGAACAGGCCGGGCCAGTAGCTGGCGCTGGCCTTGAGGAAGTGCGCCACGGCCGGCTGGAGGACGCCGACGGTTGCTTGCTCGTCGGTCATCTCGGCGAGCAGGTTCTCCAGCTGTCGTTTGACCTCGCTGCCCGGCACCGCGGCCTCATTCTCCAGAATCTGCGCCACATGGTGGACCCAGTCATAGGCGGTGCGGATACCCGGCCATAGCGCATCGGTCGTGGTGAGCCCCTTGGCCACTAGGGCCCGCAGGCGAGCCAGCTCGGTCGGCAGCCCCCTTTTTCCGCCAGTCGGCCGAGCGACGCGTCGATCGCTTCGAGACGATCACGGAGCCGGAGCCCGGAGGCGCGCAGCGGTGGCCGACCATCGTCGGTGAGGGCGCTCCGCACGGCCAGGCAATACCCCCTGGTCACCTCGGCCTCCAGGTCGGAGCGGCCCTCCATGGCGCGCTCGATTGGTCGAACGCCGCGCACCGCCTTCTTCAACTCCTTCTTGGCATGCCGATCGGCCTCGTAGATCGGCCTGGCCGCCTCTTGGAGATAGTGAAAGTGACACAACTGATGCGGGATCCCGGGCAGCGCCGTCGCGACCGCGCGACGGATCGACTGCTGGCCATCCGTAACGACGCCCAGGATCGGGACCGGCAGCGCGTCGTGCACCTCGCGCAGCAATGGCACCAGGTCGGCCTCCGTCGCGCTGAGCAGGCTGCGCGCCAGCAGCGGCTCCCCGCTCACGCAGTCGCGGATCACCCAGAGCACCTCGTGCCCAACATCCGGTTGCAGCCCGTCCAGCGCCAGCACCACGCCGCCCTCGCGGCTGAGCCGCTCGCGCAGCCGACGGTCATCCGTCAGGTGCAAGGCCACGAGCTCCTCGTAGCGCTCGATCAGATGCCCGACCGTCCGCTCGGCGATCACCACCCCGCGGTGCTCCAACGCCTGGTGGATCTCCGGCACGCTCCGATGCTCTCGGTAGCGGAGCTGCCCGACCAGGGTGATCACGTCGAGCCCAAACTCGCCATGCGGCAACGCCAGGGCGCCTTCCTCTTCCGGTCGATACGCGCGGCGGTACCGCGCACAGGATGGTGTGCGACAGCGCCGGACCACCACGGTGTACTGGACGACCTCCTCCAGTAGGGTCAGCCGGCGCCGGCTGTGGTACGCCACCCAGAGGGTGCCCCCGCAGCTCCAGCAGCGCCTGCGATTCGGCTCCAGTCGTCGTTCCGCGGTCGCCCGCGGGCGACCATGTCGTCGGGCCATTGGCACCTCCCCGTCCTGAGGTTCTCAGCATCAGCTCCCAATGCTAGCGCCGGGAATCTGCTGCCCTCAAGTCGAGTTTGCCGTCCTAGCAAAAAACGCGCTCAAGCCGTGGCTGAGCACGCAATGGTGCATCCCGCCCAAGCAGAACGGAGCCTTCGTCTGGCACATGGAGGACGTGCTGACGGTCTACACCCGCCCGTACGACCCCCGCTTCCCGCAGGTCTGTATGGACGAAACCAGTAAGCAGTTACTCCGAGAGCCCCGACCGGCGGTCCCAGCTGCGCCGGAGCAGCCGGCGCGGGTCGACTATGAGTACGAGCGGGGTGGGGTCGCGAACCTCTTCCTCTTCTGTGAGCCGCTGCGCGGCCAGCGCTGGGTGAGCGTGACCGACCAGCGCACCAAGATCGACTGGGCACACCAGATCAAAGAGCTGGTCGACGTCCGCTACCCCGACGCCGAGCGGATCGTCCTGGTCATGGACAACCTGCATACCCACTCCCCAGCGTCGCTCTACGAGGCCTTCGCGCCGGCCGAAGCCAAGCGCCTGGCCGACAAGCTCGAGATCCACCCCACCCCCAAGCATGGCAGCTGGCTCAACGTCGCGGAGATCGAATTGAGCGTCCTCAGCCGCCAGTGCCTCGACCGCCGCCTCCCGGACTTCGCCACGCTCGAAACCGAGGTCGCCGCCTGGCAGGACCGGCGCAACGCCACCGCGACCGCTGTCGATTGGCGCTTCACAACGGCAGACGCCCGCATCAAGCTCAAGCGTCTCTACCCCTCAGTCCAGGAGTAACGAGCTACTAGTGGGTCATGCCGCATTTGAGTGAGAATCAGGAAGTGTGTGGGGCGATGCTTCGACAACGCCGGGATGGCCCGAACACCTGACGGGCGACCCTCACGTATATGCAGCGCGACCCACTAGTGCCCTGTCAGCCATGGATTGAGGGGTCGGCCGGGATTGACAGGAGCTCGGGAGGGGGCCATAGTAGCAGCACCAGGCGCGTCCCGACGGGAGGAGTGAGATGGCGACCCGGACGTTCCGGACGGAGTTGTGCGATGTGCTGGGCATCGAGTACCCGATCGTGCAGTCGGGCATGGGCGGCGTCGCGGGCCCGGAGATGGTCGCGGAGGTCTCGCGCGCCGGCGGGCTCGGCATCCTCGCGGGGCTCAACGTCCCGCCCGACGACCTCGGGCG
>JACCRS010000127.1 GCA_013813435.1 Gemmatimonadales bacterium | reverse complement strand
GCACCCGAGCCTCCCCCGCAATCGCGGCTTGAAAGTGAGCCCACTCGGCGCGATAGGATGCGGTGAAGGCGTTCTCCCGGCTTACTGACCCGGTGGGCGACACATCCATGGCCACCCCATGCAGCTCCTTCCAGACATTGAGCGGGTTAATGCCCGCCGTTCCCTTGCTTCCCCGGATCCCGACGCCAAAGCGCTCCCCCTCACCGAGGTGGCGCCAGGTGACGTCGACGAAGATCGAGGTGCCGTTCTCACAGATGACGAACGCGCTGCCTGACTGCTCCACTGAGCGCTCCTTGCCAGCCGCGTCAAGACTGGCGCTCACGCGCGCCGGCGGCGAGCTCCCGCCCAGCCAGAGGCCCAGATCAAGGATCGAAAGCCCCAGATCGAGCATCGCTCCCCCGCCGGCCTGGTCCCGCCGCTGGCGCCACCCCAGCTGGGTTCGGCCGGGCCGGAAGACGTGCCAGCTGCCGCGGATGCTCTCCACGGTTCCGAGCTCCCCGCTCTGGACGAAGCTTCGCACGATCTGTACGTCGGGCCGGTAGCGATGGTTCATCCCCACCATCACAACTCGGTCACGTCTGTCAACCGCACGAAGAATGCGCTGCACGGTAAGGGCGGACATGGCGAGGGGCTTCTCGACCAGCACGTGCAGACCAGCGGAGAGCGCCGCCAGGATGTGGGATTCGTGGAGGTGATTGGGCGAACAAATGACGACCGCATCGAGCGCTTCATAGCGCAGCAGCTCTTCGATGTCGTCGAACGCGTCCTTGACACCGAAACGGTCGGCGAGGGCGCGGGCCTTCGGCAGATCGGTATCGCAGATCGCCTGGACCTCGACACTCCGCATTCTCTTTAGCACCGGCAGATGCGCCACCTGGGTTATGGCTCCTCCGCCAACGATCCCTACCTTGAGGCGCTCACTGCTTCCCCCGCTGCGACCGGCCGTCATGATCCCCCCTTATTCAGTAGCGGCGCTGCAGGGTCGTACCCGGATAGTAGGCTGCGAGAATCTGCTCGTAGCCCTGGCCCGCGCGCGCGCGACCCACTGCGCCCCACTGGCAAAGCCCAACCCCGTGACCCGCTCCCATCCCGTCGGCCACAAGGCGAGTGACGTTCCGACCTGTCCCGGTTGCCGCCAGCGTGAAAGCTGTGCTTCGCAACAGGTCGCCGGCAGACGTGCGCAGCACCCTCCGGATGTTGGACTGGCCGTCCACCCGTACTTCGGCTCCGCTCACGGAGACCGCGAGCTGATCTGCTCTGCCTGATCCGGAGCGCTGAGTCACTCGGATTCCTGTCACCAGGTCTATCTTCCCTCTCGGGCGACCGGCCGCCGGGGGCAAGCTGTGCCCCAGGATGGACCGAAGACTCTCGCCGCTCCATTCCTCCCGCCAGCGGTAGCGGGGAGAGATACTACAGTAAGTCGCCCCCTGCGGAGCTGCGTCGAAGGCGGAGCGGAGATAGGGCCGGGAGGCGCCCCGGAAGACTTCATAGCCATCGGCAGTCCGCCCGCCGCAGGTCGAGAAATAGAACGCTTCGATAACAGCACCGTTGTAGGTGAGCACGCGACCCCGCGTAGCGCCTACCGCTGCTCTACCCTCCGGAGTCTCGGCTCCCACACCGCCATACGCCTGATCGGAAACGGTGGCGTATAGGTCAAACCCTTCGGAGCGCCAGCGGCGGAGGTTCCTCAGTGCGTAGGTTCGAGAGATCACCGCCTGGACGCGAAGCGCGGCGTGTTCGGCGAAGTCGCGCCGGCCCATTTCGGCTGAGACGACACCGAGCAGGTACGATTCCATGCTGAGGCGGTTCACAACGGTGATACCGGTGCGGTCGCGCAAAACCTCCAGCACCCCCCGATAGGCTTTCCCGTTCACTTGCAACGGCACCGAGGCATCCCTCGGCGTCAAAGTGATTGCATGGAGCGGCGCGGACACCCATCCGCCAGGACTGGCGAGGGTAACCCCACTTCGCGCCACGGAGAGCCGCCAGGTTTCACCTGCCGGGATCGTCACCAGCCCGGAACCATCGGGCTCGGTCACCATGACCGGCGCCAAACCACCGAGGGTTGCTGACCCGGCACCCACGACCAGGCCGACGCGGATTTCCAGCTCACGCGAGTCGGGCGCGGGGGCGTGTGGGGCCGGCCTTTCGGACGCGGGGGCTTGTGGGCGAGGCCTTTCGGGTGTGGTGCCTGGGGTGCAGCCGATGGCCACGCCAAACAGCGCAGCTGCGACCCAACCAGTCGTTCGCTTAGCCCCGGTAGTTACCAAATTTCAGCTCGATCTCGAAATCCTGACCTCTGAGAAAAGCGATGACGGCTTGCAATTCATCGCGGGAAGGGGCAGTGACCCTGACCTCGTCTCCCTGAATGCTGGTCTGAACCTTCTTGAAACCACCTTCCTTCACCGACTTTGCGATTCGTTTGGAGACGTCCTGCGGTATGCCCTGCGTCAGAGTAAGCGTCCGCCGGACGCTCTGGCCGGTAGCCTGCTCCACTTCGCCCAGCTTCAAATTTTTCACCGGCACGCCTCGTTTGATCATTTTGGTCTGGAGCACATCTACCAGCGCGTCCATGCGGAATTGGTCATCCGCGCTAAGACGGATCTCGGCCTTTGCCCGATCAAAGTCTACCGTGCAGGTCGTTCCCTTGAAGTCATAACGCTGCGCAATCTCTTTGAGAGTCTGGTTCACCGCATTGTCGACCTCCTGGAGATCAGCGCCGGTGGACACATCGAACGAAGCGTTGCTGGCCATAAAGGATCGAGTGAGAGCTCCGGAAAAATGGGTGATGGCGCGAATGCCGAAGAATTACCCCGGCGCACCCAAGCAGCAAGCGGAGAATACCATGTTGCGCGGGCTCGGCTTGACAGCTTTCGGCTCGCCGTGTAGTGTAAGCCCTTGGCGGTGGATTTCAGGCCACTTGCTCCCGCCGGGTGCCTTCGGGGCACCAAACCAAAGAGCTAAAGCGCCGGACGTTGCCCTCCGCGCTTCTTGGCCCGGGGGGCTTTTTCCTTCCCGACCAAACCAGAACGAGGTCGCTCACGTGGTCCGCTTTCAGGCCGAGATGTGTTGCCGAATTTGCATGTGTCGCCCCCTTCAGGGGTGGACCGAGCATTCGACGTGCGCCAGGCAGGAGCCAGAGAGCTAACACTCTCGCTACCCAGCGACCGAAGCCCGGACCACTTTCAGTGATCCGGGCTTTTCGTTTCCTACACTCAGAGGAGCACGTCCATGACGTACCAACCCGACACGCTGGCCCTGCACGCAGGCCAGCTCCCAGACCCGACGACCAATGCTCGTGCAGTCCCGATTTACGCCACCACGAGCTACGTCTTCAACGACACCCAGCACGCGGCCGACCTCTTTGGCCTGCGGGTGTTCGGCAACATCTACACCCGGATCATGAATCCCACCAGTGACGTATTCGAGAAGCGGGTCGCCGAGCTCGAGGGCGGAGTGGCGGCGCTCGCGGTGGCGAGCGGGCAGGCAGCCACCACCCTGACCGTGCTGAATCTGGCGCACGCGGGCGACAATCTGGTTTCCTCGCAGACATTGTACGGCGGGACCTACAACCTGTTCGAGTATACCCTGCCGAAGTGGGGGATCAGCACGAAGTTCGTGGACATCCACAACCTCGATCAGGTGCGGGCCGCCATCGACGCAGGCACCCGGCTCCTGTTCGTCGAGACCATCGGCAACCCGCGGCTCGACGTGCCCAACTTTGAGTCGCTGGCAGACATCGCGCACGAGGCCGGCATCCCACTCGTGGTGGATAACACCTTCGGCGCCGCCGGGACCTTGAGCCGGCCGATCGATTACGGGGCCGACATCCTGGTCCATTCGGCCACCAAGTGGATCGGCGGGCATGGAACGGCCATTGGCGGCGTGGTGGTGGATGCCGGCAAGTTCGAGTGGGCCAGCCCTTCCTCGCGCAAGCGCTTCCCTGAGTTCACCGCCCCGGATCCCTCATACCATGGCTTGGTGTACACCGAAGCGTTCGGGCCAGCCGCCTTCATCATCAAGCTGCGGGTGCAGCTGCTGCGAGATCTGGGACCCGCGCTCTCCCCCTTCAACTCATTCCTGTTCCTCCAGGGTTTGGAGACGCTACCGCTCCGCATCCAGCGGCACTCGGACAACGCCTTGGCCGTTGCCCGCTGGCTGGCGCGGGACCAGCGCGTCGAATGGGTGTCCTATCCCGGACTCGACACCCATCCCGAGCACCGCAATGCCACAAAATATCTGAAGAACGGTTTCGGCGGCGTGCTCACCTTCGGCGTGAAGGGCGGACATGCGGTGGCGCGTGCCCTGATCGACCGCGTGAAGCTGTTCTCGCTGCTGGCCAACGTGGGGGACGCCAAGTCCCTGATCATCCATCCGGCCTCAACCACCCACGAGCAGCTGACCCCCGAGCAGCAGCGAGCCACCGGTGTGACAGCGGAGCTGGTCCGGCTGTCGGTGGGACTGGAAGACGTGCGCGATCTGATTGCCGACCTGGATCAGGCCCTGGGCGAGTCCGCGGCGGCAGGGTCGCCGAAAGCGGAGCAGTCGGAGAAGCAGGTGGTCGCGGCGAGGTAAGGAGAGCAGGCCGCATTCACCCAACGTCCGTTACCTACGGGAGGAACCGATGTCCGTCAGCGATGAGCTGCTAGAGGCCAACACCAAGTACGCCAAAACATTCGACCGGGGCGAACTGCCCATGCCCCCGGCCCGCCGGCTTGCGGTTGTCACCTGTATGGATGCGCGCATCGTCCCGTCACGGCAGCTGGGGCTCGAGGAAGGGGACGCGCACGTTATCCGCAACGCCGGCGGCCGGGCGCGAGACGCGCTCCGCTCCCTGGTGATATCGGAGCGGTTGCTCGGCACCAACGAGATCGCCGTCATCCATCATACCGATTGCGGGATGTTGACGTTCACCAATCCGGACCTGCACGCCAAGGTGAAGCGGGACCTCGGCGCCGACAGCACGGATATAGACTTTCTTACGTTCTCCGACCTAGAGGAAAGCGTGCGGGAGGATATCGCCTTCCTGCTCTCCTCTCCCCTGATCCCGGCCGACATACGCATTCGGGGATTCGTATACGATGTGCACACCGGAACCTTGACCGAGGTGCACTTCCCTTCGGACTCAGAACGCCCATGACCACCGCGCTCACCCTCGGCGGGTTTACCCGGGACTTTCCGCTCGGGCAGCTCACGACGGCCGGGGGCCGGCCGGTGGCGGGCCTTCGGCTTCGATACCGTGTATTCGGCGATGTCGAGGCGGGAGCAGAGAACGGCTGGATTCTCATTTTCCACGCCCTCACCGGAAGCGCCGACGTCGACGCGTGGTGGGGCCCTTTGCTCGGCCCGGGCAAAGCTCTCGACACCAAGCGGCACGCGGTCCTGGCCGCCAACCTGCTCGGAAGCTGCTACGGCTCGAGCGGCCCGACCGAATGGAGAGCTGAACGGCCCGACGCTTTTCCCGAGCTCACTCCCGAAGATCTGGCCCGGGCTCACATTCCGCTGCTGGAACACCTGGGGGTTCAGCGCCTGGCGCTAGCGACCGGCGGATCGCTGGGAGGCATGGTGGCACTGGAGTGGGGCCGGATCAGCACTATTCCCACCGACCGGCTGGTGGTGTTTGCGGCCCCCGCGGCTGCCTCACCGCAGGCAATCGGATGGAACGCGGTTCAACGGATGGCCATCGAAGCGGATCCGGCGTGGGCTGGTGGGAACTATCCCCCCGGCGACGGTCCGACGACAGGCCTGGCAGCGGCGCGAGCCCTCGCGATGATCACCTACCGGTCCGGCGCGGAGTTCCAGGCGCGGTTCGGGCGCCAGTCGTCGCGATCAAGCGGCATGTTCGATGTGGAGCACTACCTGAGGCGGCAGGGTGACAAGCTGGTGGCACGATTCGATGCCTCCAGCTACGTGTCCTTGATGCGCACGATGGACCTGCAGGACGTTGGCGACCTGAGCGCATCAGCGCGAGACACGGCCGCGCGGGTCCGGCGGGTCGTGGGCGTCGGTATTGATTCCGACATCCTGTACCTCCCGTCGGAGGTGCGAGAGTGGGTCTCGGAATACCGCGCGGCCGGGGTGGACGCAGAGTACCGTGAGATCGCCTCTCTCTATGGTCACGACGCGTTCTTGATCGAGTGGGATCAGGTGGAGCGGATTTTGCGAGAGTAGTGGCCGGTCAGGGATTCTTGGCTGTGCCGGAATGATGCGGGTTAGGCGAGGAAGCTCTCCAGGGCGCGGGCGCGGCTGACGTGGCGAAGCCGGCTCAGCGCCTTTTCTTTGATCTGCCGGACGCGCTCGCGCGTAATGCCCAGCAGGCTTCCGATTTCCTCCAACGTCATGGGCTCGGGGCCATCCAGCCCAAAATAGAGACGCAGGATCTTCGCTTCCCTCTCCTTCAACGTGGACAGCACTTCCTCGATCGACTCGGTGAGGGCGTGCTCGAACGTTTCAGAGTCGGGGCCGGGATTCTGGGTGTCCGGCAGATAGTCAAGAAGTTTGTTGTCCTCTCCTGGCGTGAGCGGGGCGTCCAGGGAGAGGTGGTTCTGTGAGATGGAGAGGGTCTTCTGGACCTCCTCCATCGAAATGTCCATCCCTTCGGCAATCTCCGATGGGGTGGGCTCTCGGCCCAGTTCCTGAAGCAGGGCGGAGGAGCGCTTGCCGATGCGGTGAAGCGTGCCGGCGCGGTTGAGCGGCACCCGGACAATGCGACTCTGCTCGGCCAGCGCCTGAAGAATGGCCTGGCGAATCCACCATACTGCGTAGGAAATGAATTTTATGCCCTTGGTCTCATCGAACTTGTGAGCGGCACGGATGAGGCCGAGGTTGCCCTCGTTGATGAGGTCGGCGAGTGAGACACCCTGATTCTGATACTTCTTGGCTACGGACACGACGAACCGAAGGTTGCTGCGGACCAGCTTGTCGAGAGCCTCTTCTTCGCCGACCCGGATACGCTGCGCCAGGTTGACCTCCTCCTCCTGCGGGATCAGCGGATACTTGCTGATCTCTCGCAGGTACTGGTCCAGCGAGCCCTCGTCGAAAGACGGACCGCGCTTGCCGGTTCCGACCTGTATGGGACGCATGCGACTCGACCTCGTACTGAGCTGGGGAGTCACTCGGTTACCGGAGACATCGAGAGAACACCTAGCGCCTGAGAGCGACTGAGATATGTGGCCTTTCACGAACCTTACCCTGCGGTCTTGCGGTGCGCAATGGAGTCGCCGGTCGCAAGTCGTCAGTCGCGAGACGCCAGTCATCCAGGGTGATTTTCGTCACACCTCCGCTGAGGTGGCTGGCCGGAGGACTGGCGACTGGAGACTCGCCCCTACACCTCATATGCATCCATTTGCGCCCGCTGAAGTTTGCCTGAGTAATCGACGTAACACACTTTGGTCTCGGAGTAGAATTCGTAGACCTCCCAGCCGCCTTCCCGGTGGCCGTTGCCCGTCGCCTTCACGCCACCGAACGGCAGATGTGCCTCGGCGCCGATGGTTGGAGCGTTGACATAAGTGATTCCGTTATCCAGCTCCTGCATAGCGCGGAACGCCTGGTCCACATTTCCGGTGTAGATCGAGCTGGAGAGCCCGTAGCGTACATCGTTATTGACCCTCACAGCCTCCTCGAACGAACCTACCTTGATAACGCTCAGGACCGGGCCGAATATTTCCTCTTGCTCCAGGCGGGTCTTCGGCTTGACGCCGGCGAACACCGTGGGACGATAGAACCATCCCTGCTTCAACCGTTCACCCCCAGGCACCTTTCCTCCGGTGACCAGCTCGGCCCCTTCATCCTGTCCGATTTCGACGTACTGCTCCACCTTGTTCCGCGACGCCTCGTGAATCAGTGGTCCCACGTCGGTCTTCTCGCCACTGCCGTCTCCCAGGCGCAGCGCATCGGCGGCATCCGCGAGCCGATTCAGAAAACGGTCGTGAATCTTCCGGTGGAGGACCAGGCGGCTGGTAGCTGTGCAGCGCTGGCCGGTGGTGCCGAACGCGCCCCAGAGCACCCCCTCCAGGGCGAGGTCCAGATCAGCGTCGTCCATCACGATCATGGCGTTCTTGCCGCCCATCTCCAGCGAGAGCCGCTTGTGCATGCGGCCGCAGGTTTCCCCAATGAGCGCGCCGGTCTCGGTTGAGCCGGTGAACGAGATGACCGGAACCCCGGGGTGCTCCACCAGGGACTTCCCCACCGTCTCTCCGCGGCCGTGCACCAGTTGGATCACCTCCGCCGGCAGGCCGGCTTCGAGCAGGATCTCCACCAGGATATGGACTGTGTGCGGGACATCCTCCGAGGGCTTGATGATCACCGAGTTCCCGCAGAGCAGCGCCGGGAACATCTTCCACGTCGGGATCGCCAGGGGGAAGTTGAACGGAGTGATGAGGCCAACGACTCCGATGGGGCGGCGATAGCTCATAGCCCACTTCGAGCGCAGCTCCGAGGGAACTACCTGACCGAAGAGCCGGCGTCCTTCGGTGGCGGCATAGTAGGCAGTGTCTATTCCTTCCTGGACATCACCTCTGGTTTCCGCCAGCACCTTTCCCATCTCCCGCGTCATCGCTGCGGCTATGGCCTCCTTCCGTTCGACCAGGAGATCACCTACTCGCCGGAGAACGTCACCCCGGACCGGGGCGGGGGTCCTGGACCAGAGCACAAATCCTTGCCGGGCAGAGCGGACCGCGGCGTCCACGTCCTGCCGGTCCGAGTCGGGAAACCGGCCGATGAGATCGGAGGTGTTAGCCGGGTTTCGGTTGTCGAAATAGGTACCGGTGCTCGGTGCAACCCACTCGCCAGCGATGAAGTTCTTGAAAGTCTTGGCCAATTCAGTTCTCCGTGGGAGCGGGCGCCGGAACGGCGGCTGGTGGCTCTTGCGGACAGCCCCACTGGAGCTCCTGGCGGGCGTAACCCGACCGCGGCAGAATTTCCCGGGCCGCCATGATGCCGGCCCATACGATGACGAGCAGGGAAAGCAGATGCGCAAGACCGCGCCGGTAGGACCAGCTCGATAACGCACCCAGCACACCCATCAGCAGAGCGATGCCGGCCGCGCCAATATAGAACACTAGTCTGAGTCCGCAGCTCTTGTCGTTGGGCCACAACGGCAGTGCCACAGCTAGAACGAGGGCCAGCGCGGTCCAGAACCACGTCAGAGCTACGAATCGCCGAGGCGGCTGAGTCGCCGGTTTTGTCACCCCAGGCGGCGGCGCGGGTGCCGGCACGGGCTGCCTTGCTATCGCCTTGTCGATGTCGCCGAGCTCCTTATCCCAGTTTCGTGGCTCCTCGTTCATACTGGCTCCCGGGTGAGTCCGTAGCGCTCGATCTTCTTGTAGAGATTCGAGCGGGGCATCTTCAGCGCGCGCGCCGTCTCTGACACGTTCCAGTCGTGCTCGCGCAGCTTCAGAGCCAGAAAATTCTTTTCGGCTTCCTGCTTGAAAATCTCGAAGGTCGGGCTTCCCTCTGCCCCGCCCGGGACGGCGTTCCCCGGCGCAGGGAGCAACGTGTCGATGTCCGATGCACTGATCACCTTGCCCGAGGCAAGAATCAGCCCTCGCTCCACCGCATTGCGAAGCTCGCGGATGTTGCCAGGCCACGCCCGGGACTGCAGGCGCCGTATTGCGTCTTCCGCGAACTTTCTTCCCGGCACCCCCGCACTTGCGGCCAGCTGCTCGGCAAAGTGGTTTACCAGAGCTGGAATGTCCTCGATCCGCTCCTCCAGCGGTGGGACCTCTATTGGTACTACGTTTAGTCGGTACAGCAGATCCTCACGAAAACGGCCGTCAGCAATCTCGGATTCGAGATCCTTGTTGGTGGCGGCGAGAACCCGCACGTCCACCTGGATCGGTTTCGATCCACCGATCCGAGTCACTACCCCTTCCTGCAACACCCGCAACAGCTTGGCCTGGGCGGACAGCGACATGTCTCCTACTTCATCGAGAAATAGCGTACCGCCATCCGCCTGCTCGAACTTTCCCGCTCGATCCGCAAAGGCGCCGGTAAAGGACCCCTTCATGTGCCCGAAGAGCTCGCTCTCGATCAACTCGGACGGAATAGCGGCGCAGTTCACCTCCACGAAAGGCTTGTCGCGCCGGTGGGAGGTCTCGTGCAGCGCTCTAGCCACCAGCTCCTTGCCGGTTCCGTTTTCACCGGTGATGAGCACCCGGGCCGAAGTAGGGCCCACCTTCTCGATAAGCGATCGCACCACCCGCAGAGGCGAGCTGTCGCCCACCATTGCGTAGCGGTTCTCGGCAGCCTCGCGCAGCCTGGTATTCTCACCCACCAGCTCGGAGTGCGCGAGAGCGTTCCGCACCGTCACCAGCAGCCGGTCGGTGTCGAGCGGCTTTTCCAGGAAGTCGAAAGCTCCCCGCTGGGTCGCCTCCACCGCGGTGGCGATGGTGCCGTGCCCCGAGATCATGACGACCTGTGCCTTCGGATCGAGGTCTCTGAGCCGGGTGAGAGTCTCCAGGCCGTCGAGGCCGGCCATCTTCACGTCGAGAAATACCAGATGGGGACGGAAATCGGAGTAGACTGTAATGGCCTCGCCGCCCGATGCCGTCACCTTTACTACCAAGTCCTCGTACTCCAGCACCTGCTTCAGCGCCTGCCGGATCCCGGCCTCATCGTCGACGATCAGGATCCGATGGCTCATGGGCGTGGCGCTCCGAAGAGGGTCGCTCCCGAGGGGCGCACGCGAATCTCCCGTATGCCGGCGGGGATGCGGACCGGAAGGCTTCGTCTGGCGGTGTCTCCGAACGCTTTGGCCACCAACTTGGGAACCGCGTCGGGCGGTATGGGGAATTCTCTTATCCGGAACGATCGCACGGCCCACTCCGCCTTGCCCGGGCCGATCACCTCAATGGGCCCGGCGGCCTTGATTGGCTCTCTCTCACGCAGCGCGACTGATAGCGGCCCCGTGAGCTCCCGCGGCAGACGGGCGGTTGCAAGCTTCGCATTCACCGCTATCTCGCCCTCCTGAAGCTCGACCTGAATCGAATCGAGCTGGCGCCTGAGGCCGGGATCGAGCCCCGCCCCAATGAGAGAGGCGACTTCGGCGGGCGTGAGCACCACTGAATCAGCCCTCCAGCCGTTGAGCGAATCGATCTTGGACTTGGCCGAGATCAAGGCCCGGGAGCCCGGGCGGCCAAGGACCGCTGGAGGTCCGCCCGAGCGAGTCCCGTGGAGCAGCCGCTGCAGCTCGCTGGAGAGATGGTCCCGGTAGAGCCAGCCGACCGCCAGGGCCATTAATATCGCGAGGCCGCCAATGAACTTGATCGGCACCGAAAGACAGCCCATCAGCCGGTGAAGTTCAGCGTCAGCCGGGAGTCGTAGCGCGGGCCCCCGGTGGTCAGCACACTTTCGTAGAGTACCAGCTCCTGACCCGTGAACGGCACCCGGTCAAAGGAGTCCGCGTGCTCCTCCAGTCCTCCAGAGGGAAGTCGCTGCCCTTCGCGCAGCCGGCCCAGCGTGATATGGGGCTGAAACGGCGCGCCCTCGGGGGGAAAACCGATGGCTTCGCATCCCCGCTCGATCCGATCCTGAAGCAGCTCCAGGGCCGGTGGCGCCCTGACGCCGACCCACAGAACCCGAGGACGGCTCCGGCTGGGGAACGCACCGAGATCTCCCAGCTGCATCGCCATGGAGCCGGCGCCATCCGCGGCGAAGTGAAGCGCCTCGGCGATCACATCCAGCCGATCCCCGCCGACTTCGCCGAAAAACTTGAGAGTCATGTGCAGACCTTCGTCATGCACCCACCTGACCGGCCAACCCGCGCTGCGCAGCTGCCCCAGGAGCTTGAAGACCTGCTCCCGTGCGGGGTCTGGAACCGGCAAAGCCACGAAGAGCCGCATCAGTGGGAGGGCCGCGGCGCGAGGGCCAGCAGCCCACCGCGGCGGTAGCCCTGTGGATCCAGCTCCACCGCGGCGAATCCCAGATCGGCAAACACGGTCGTGATTGTGTCCCAGTCTCTGCGAAGCCGGTCCATTTGGCTGGGAGAGACCTCCAGCCGAGCTCGCCCGCCGTGATGGCGAACCCGGAGGTCACCTTGAACGCCAAGGCTCCGCAGATACGCTTCGCCCTGTTCCACCTGCCGGAGCCGTTCCGGCGTGATCTCCAGTCCGTACAGCACCCGGCTGGAAAGGCAGGGAGCCGCGGGTGCATTCCAGGTCGGCAGCCCAAGCTCCAGCGCGGCGGCGCGCACGTCCTGTTTGGTCCAGGCCAGCTCGACCAGGGGCGAGCGAACCTGCCGCTCAGCGGCGGCAGGCATGCCGGGCCGGTGCTCCCCGATGTCGTCCGCATTGGTACCATCGATGACGGTGTCGAAGCCGCGCTCCAGCGCAATCTGCTGCAGCCGGGTCCACAACTCCGACTTGCAGTAGTAGCAGCGATCGGTGGAGTTACTCAAGTATCGGGGATCCTCCAGCTCTCTGGTCCCGACCTGGAGAAACGGGATGTCGAAGCGCTCCGCCAGCGCAAGGGCGGCATCCGCCTGAACCGCGGGGTAAGATGCGCTGCGCCCCGTGACCGCGAGAAATCGGTCGGTGCCCAGGACCTGCCGGCCCACGACGGCCAAAACACTGGAGTCCACCCCTCCCGAGTATCCCAGGAGGACGCGTCCCAGGGTGGAGAGATGGATGCGCAGGGTTTCGAGGTTGGTCATGCGCAGTAACGTAATGGAGAGGATTGGGAGCGGGGAAGGAAAGCGATACGACCGGAGGCCGGATAGCTTTACCCATGGCCGGCGATGACAAACATCTGGTGATCACTTCCGAGCTTCGTCTTCCGCTCGCTGAGCTGGAGTACCGGGCCTCGCGCTCAGGTGGCCCGGGGGGCCAGCACGTGAACACATCCTCAACCCGGATCGAGGTCTCCTGGGACGTGGCGGGTTCTACCGCTTTGGGCCCGGAGCAACGGGCTCAGCTGCTGGAGCGTTTGGGACCCAGGCTCGATTCGACCGGACGGCTCAGACTGGTATCCAGCGGGACGAGAAGCCAACTCCGCAACAAGGACGACGTGACCGATCGATTGCGGTCTCTCGTGGAGGGCGCGCTGTCGGTGCGGAAGAAGAGGAAAGCCACCAGGCCGAGCCGGGCGTCCAAGACTGCACGGCTGGAGAAGAAGCGTCGGCGAGCTGCTACCAAGCGGCGCCGGAAGTCTCCCGCCGAGAGCGATGAGTAGAGCGGAGGCAACCCCGGGGCCTCCGTCAATGGCCGGAACG
>JACCRS010000101.1 GCA_013813435.1 Gemmatimonadales bacterium | reverse complement strand
CCCGCCATTTTTGATCCGACCAGGTGGAGGGCGCCAGGATGGATCGGCCATGGAGGTGAGCGGAAGCACTAGCAACGGCCGGATGCGGTCACAGCGCTTGGGGTAAGGTGAGGCGAGATTATTACTATCAACTATGCCGCCCACCCTGAGGCTACCCGCCAGTCTGGTCACTACCGGCTGGTTCCTGTTGTGCCTGTGCCGCCAGGCCGAGGCACAGGAGAGCGTCCGGTCTGAGGCCCAGGACAGCGTCCCGTCTCCTGAGGTGAAGGGACCGAGCTTCTGGCGAGCCGCAACCGGTGTGGCCGCCGTCAACGGTGTTACCTGGTTCTACAACTGGCACGTTCAAAACTGGGATTGGGCAAACGTAGGCACCCGAAGCTGGTGGGCGAACATGCGCGCCGGGTTTACCTGGGATGACGACGCGTTCGGCGCCAATCAGGCGGCCCACCCCTACCACGGCAGCCTCTACTTCAACGCCGCACGCGGGAGTGGATACGACTTCTGGGGCTCCGCGCCCTATGTAGCCGCGGGAAGCCTGAGTTGGGAGTTATTTACCGAGAAAGTCCGTCCATCCCTCAATGATCTGATCAACACCACCCTGGGCGGTATTGCGCTGGGAGAGATTTCGTACCGAATGAGCTCGTTCCTGACCCCCACCAGGGGCGCGACAGCGAGCCGGCGAATGGGGGCGTTCGTCCTGAGCCCCATTTCGCGCGCCCAATCACTGGTGCATGGCAGGGGCCCTGGCACCCCATTACCACCGCCAGAATCAAGGGCGGCTTTGCTGGCCGTAGGTCAGCGAAGAGGCGCCGGCGATTCAGCGGCGGGGCTGAACGGAACGAAACCGTTCGTGGGGCTTGCGCTGCATTACGGAAGTCCCTTCGACCAACACGTCAACCGCCCCTACGATGCCTTCGAGTTCCGCCTTCATCTGAGTCCCAACGAGCACGTGGTGCTTACTCACGCCTCGGTATCGGGGCTCCTGGTCCGCAGGCACCTCTCGCGCTCCTCCCAAAGTCAACTCCTGCTCGGCCTCTTCCAACACTACGACTACGACGACCTTCCTCTCGCCAAGACGAGCAGTCAAAGCCTGAGCGGGGCGCTGCTGTACCGGCAGACCTCCGCCATGCGCACGCAGGTGGACCTCGGTCTCCATGCCGAAGTAGTGCCTCTGGGAGCGGTCTCGTCCGAGCACAAATTGGTCCGGCGGCGGGACTACGACTTCGGGCCCGGCATTGGAGCCAGGTTCACCGGAGCGCTACGCCGCGATGGACGGGAGCTGCTCCGGCTGGATAGCAGGACAGTCTGGATCCACAGCCTGTACGCGTCCAGGGCGGACCATGTGACGAGTACGGCGCGACTTAGTGCCGCGGTGCCGGTGAAAGGTACGATTGGCGTGGGTGGCGACGTGGGGCTGACGCTCCGTCACAGCTCCTACCGAGACCAGCCAGAAGTCCGCAGGCAGCTCACCCAGTTCAGGGCTTACCTAATCTGGTCGCCGTCGTGGTAGGGAAAATCGGGGCGCCGGGATTCGAACCCGGGACCTCCTGCTCCCAAAGCAGGCGCGCTACCGGACTGCGCCACACCCCGTCAAGAAACGCCGACGGAAGTTAACGGCAAGCCGTTAGAAGTGAGATGGCCAGCGCTCGAAGGGCCCGGCCTCGGTGGCTCACCGAGTCCTTCTCCTCATCCGTGGCCTCACCAAATGTCTTACCCAGTTCATCACTGAAGAAGAAGGGGTCGTAGCCAAAGCCGGCAGCGCCACGCGGCTCCTGGAGGATCCGGCCGCTGCAATCGCCCTCGGAGACGGTTGGTACAGCGCCAGGCGATGGGAGGAAAACGAGGACGCAACGGCAGCGTGCCAGGCGCCTGCTTTCGCCTGCGCCGGTCAGCCTCCGTACCAACTCAGCATTATTGGCGGCGTCGACCTCCAGAGGAGTGCCCGAAGCACCGGCCCACCGTTTCGAGCGCACCCCCGGAGCGCCACCGAGCGCCAGCACCTCGAGGCCGGAGTCGTCGGCGATGGTCGGCATCCGGCTGAGGCTCACAAAGTATTCTGATTTGCGGCGGGCATTGGCCTCGAAGCTCTCGCCCAACTCCAGCGCAGCTTCAGCAGCCGTTTCCCACAATCCCACATCGCCGGGAAAAACAATCTCGAATCCCGAGGGGCTGAGAATCCGCTGGATCTCGCGCTGCTTTCCGGCGCTCCGAGTGGCCGCCAGAAGCTTCACCAGCCGAGCACCTTTCGTTGAGCCTGAAACAATTGGGCGACGCCGCCTTCAGCCAGGTCCAGAATGGTCTCAAGTTGATCGCGGGAGAACGTCCCATGTTCTCCAGTCCCCTGCACCTCAACGAACCGTGACGGCTCCAGCATGACGATGTTGGAATCGACCGCTGCATCCTTGTCTTCGACGTACGACAGGTCGAGCCGAACCTCGTCTTCCAGTACGCCCACCGAGACTGCCGAGACCAGTTGGCCGAAGGGGGACTCGCGGCCAGTCTTTTCGGACAGCCAGGTGCAGGCGTCGGCCAGGGCAACGCTGCCACCGGTGATGCTGGCTGTTCGGGTTCCGCCGTCAGCCTGAAGCACATCGCAGTCGATTCGGATGGTAAACTCACCGAATGCCATGGACGCCATAGATGCGCGTAACGACCGGCCGATCAGCCGCTGAATTTCCTGCGTGCGGCCGCCGGGTCCGTTGCGCTCGCGGGAGGTTCGTTCGAGAGTGGCCCGGGGAAGCATGGCGTACTCGGCGGTTACCCAGCCCTCACCCGAGCCCTTCTTGAATCCGGGAACTCCTGTTTCGACGCTGGCCGTGCAATGCACCAGAGTTCCGCCCATCCGTATGAGACAGGATCCTTCGGCGTACGGATTTGCCCGCCGCTCGAGCACGAGGGGTCTGAGCTGGTC
>JACCRS010000100.1 GCA_013813435.1 Gemmatimonadales bacterium | reverse complement strand
CTCGGCGCGCTCGGCGCCTTCGGCGATGCGGGGAACTTCAGCAACCAGGGTGGCGTGCTGACTGTCTTCGCGCTCAAAAACATGACCGCCAAGTAAACAGCAGGACCGGGGCCGGAGGGGATACCCTCCGGTTCCGACAGAGGTAGATTCAAGAATGAGGACGGCGCCGGGGTGCTGCTCGCTCCGGCGCTGTTCGTTTCACGGAGCCTGCCTTCCGCCGGCGATCGCCGGCAGGCAGCTCCCCATCTGGTACGATGGCCATGGCGCACCCCCGATCTTTCCCGAGTCTCACCCGTTTCCTCGTTCATGTCGGCTCAGTCAGTACACTTCCCTCCGCGATCGACGCGCAGGTCCTTCGCCCTAACGTAGGCAAGCCCGGCGTTATCCGGGTATGCGCCGATCCCGACAACATGCCTCTCTCCAATCAGAAGGGAGAGGGGTTCGAGCAGAAGATTGCGGCTCTGGTGGCCAAGGAGTGGAATGCCAAAGTCGAGTATGCCTGGTGGCCGGTGCGCCGGGGGTTTTTCGCCCGCGCCCTCAACGGCCGGTACTGCGACATAGCCATCCAGGCTCCTTCGCTGTTCGACATGGCCGGGGTAACCAAGCCCTATTTCCGGTCGGGCTATGTGATCGTCACCCGCAAGGACAGCGGCCTGGATATCAAGTCGCTGGCAGACCCGCGTCTTAAGAAACTCAAGATTGGCGTGAACCTGCTCAACTCCGACGCGGAGAATACCCCCCCGGCCATGGCACTGAGCCGTTACGGCGTGGTGGGCAATCTGGTCGGATACAGCACCTTCTACACCGAGACCGAGCGGCCCGAAGACATCATTAACGACGTTGCCAAGAAGAGCACCGACGTCGCCATCGTCTGGGGTCCTCTCGCGGGATATTTCGCCAAGACCTCTCCCGTGCCGCTTTCCATGACACCGTTGGGGGAACGCGACTCGCTGAGTGATTTCCCCTTCCGATTCAACATCGGCATGGGCGTGCGGCGGCGGGACCGGGGCCTGCGCGACAGTCTCCAGACCGTACTCAACCGGAGGGGGCCCGAGATTCAGGCAATCCTTAAGCAGTATGGTGTGCCCATGTTCCCTATTGAGGAACCGGCCGACTCGGGACGGGCCGCGAGTTAGCGCCAATCAGCCGGACAACCATCACTCGACTTCCGACACTGCAAAATGGAATGCGTTACGAGCATGCGTACGTCTACTTCAAGAATCATGGCGCTCAAGGTCTGGGGATACTGCCTGGTCCTTGGCCTGAGCGCCACGACCAGCGGGAATGCGCAGGAGCTTCGCGATCAGTACCATCAAGCCCCGCGCGACACCGTTGCCCAGGAGGTGTACGACGGCTGGAAGCAGTACAATCTGAACTGCGCCCGCTGCCACGGAGAGGACGTCCAGGGCACCACCATCGCCCCGCATCTTATCGTATCGCTCAAACCTGAGGGTACGATCAAGACGAAGGAGCTCTTTATCCAGACTGTATGCGACGGGCGCCCGGCCAGGGGAATGCCGGCGTGGTGTCCGCTGGGGATGGAGATTCCGACCATCCAAAAGATCTACGCCTATGTGAAGGGACGCAGCGAAGCCAAGCTCGGTCCCGGCCGGCCAGCCCTCAAGCCAGGCCCCTAGGGCCTAGGTACCATGTTCCTCGCGCTCGCTCCTTTTCTGGTCTTGGCCGCCACGACAACCCCTGCTCCCATCCCAGCGGAAATCAGCCCAGCCGGTATCCCGTTTCGCCTGAGCGCCGATACCCCGGTGGTGCGGCTCAGCCGGGCGCAGGTAGAGGCCAGGCTGGCGGCCGGCACCGAGCAGAACCCGCCCGATCTCTCTCGCACCGATCTGAGCGGACTGGAGCTGGCCGGGGTGGATTTCAAGCGGGCCAACCTGACCGGCGCCCGGCTGGTGGGCACCAAGCTGGCGGGAGCCAACCTCTTTACCTCCGACCTGACCGACGCGGTACTCACTGACGCCGACCTGCCCAAGGCCAATCTGGACGGAAGCGTCCTCCGCCGGGCCAACCTCCAGCGGGCGAACCTCACCGGGGCCAGTCTCTTCGCCACTATAATCGAATCGGCGGATCTGACCGGTGCCCGGCTGGCGGATACCCGGATCATCGGGTATCTGCGGTCAGCCAAGCTGGTGGGAGCTAATTTGCGCAACGCCAACCTGGGTGCCGACCCCGGCAATCAGTCGATGGGAGTCATGCGGGCCACCTTCGTGGGAGCGAACCTCAGCGGTGCTGATCTCTCGGGCGCCAACCTGTTCAAGGCCGACCTGTCGCATGCCAACCTGACCAGGGCGCGCCTGACCGGCACCGACCTCAGAAACACCGAGCTGATCCAGACCGATCTCTCCGGCGCGGACTTGAAGGGTGCCAAGCTCGCCAAATCCGACATCAACGGAGCGATCTTCACCGGCATCACCGGGCGAGGCCAGATCCAGGGTCTCGATCAGACCCGTAACCGCGACAAGGCGATTTTCGATGCGAAATGATAGAAACGGGAGAAATGTCATCCCGAGGAAGCGGAGCGACCGAGGGATCTCGTGTCTGAATGGTCTGAGATCCCTCGCTCTGCTCGGGATGACAACGGCAGCAGCAGCAATTACCGTCGCGTGCGGCAATGAGCGGCAGCCCCCTGCAGGCCAGGCCGACACCTCAGGGAGCCCGGCTGCATCGCTGCCGGCGGGCGAGCTGGCCTACGTCACCAACGAGGATGCGCAGGAACTCACCGTCATCGATACTCGTACGGACAGTGTGGTAGCAGTCATTCCCGTTGGCACCCGGCCACGCGGTGTACGCGTCGCTCCGGATGGCAAGACCGTCTTCGTGGCCCTCAGCGGTTCACCCAAATGCCCTCCCACCATGCCGGACGAGGAGTGCGAGAAGCTGACAACCGATAAGAGCAAGGACGGCGTTGCCATGGTAGACGTCGGCACCAGGAGAGTGACTCGGGTGCTGCCCGGCGGGTCTGATCCGGAGACCTTCGACATCAGCCACGACGGATCCACCCTCTTTGTGTCCAATGAGGACGCTGACAGCGCGTCGATAGTGGATGTTGCCAGCGGCAAAGTTCGCTTCGCCGTGCCGGTGGGTAGAGAGCCGGAAGGAGTCCGGCTCCACCCCGATGGTGCGGTGGTATGGATTACGGGTGAAACCGACCACAACCTCACGCTGCTGGACACGAAAACCGGCAAGGTGCTGGGGCATATCAACGTCGGGAAACGTCCTCGCGACCTCGCCTTCAGCCCCGATGGGCGCCGGGCCTACGCCACCTCTGAGGTGGAGGGTACCGTCTGGGTCATCGATGTGCCATCGAGAAAAGCGGTGAAGGTCATCCAGCTCCCGAAGGAAGCCAAGCCTATGGGTGTCGTGGTTTCACCAGATGGCAAACGGGTCTACGTGGCGAATGGCCGGGGAGGCACCCTCTCGGTAATCGATGCAGGCACCAACGCAGTGCTGACCACCATTCCGGTGGGACAGCGCCCGTGGGGAATCGCCCTCACCTCGGACGGCAGTAAGCTCTACACCGCGAATGGACCGTCCAACGATGTCACCGTGGTCGATGCCGTGAAGATGCAGGTTTTGAAGAAGATCCCGGCTGGAAAAATGCCTTGGGGAGTGGGGATCTCACCGGGCAACCGCTTGGCCTCCTGAGGCGTTCTGGTGGCTTGGTTGAATTGGTCCTTCAGCGTCGGCGCAGCCACTCTTATCGTGGCGGGCGCGGGCCCCAGTCGGGTTCCCAGGGCCTTCCGGTTCGAGGGTAACGCCCGGCCCGCGCTGCACCGGCTGTGGGAAGAGAGTGCACGGTCCAAGGCAGAGCGGGTGGCCTGCCTGGCTGGTGTTATCGAAAGCGACACCGTCCGCATAACCGACGTGTTCCGCCTCGAGGCCGGCCCATCCGACTCCCTCGGCATCGCGGCGGGTGCTTCGCTGGATACTTGCGGCCCTCCAACATGGAAAGGGACCGTTCACACCCACGTAGCCCTGCGTGATGGTCGCCAGCCGTACTCGCTGTTTTCCGGAGCGGATCGCGGTATCATGACGCTCTGGTGGAGACGCTGGAGGGATGATGGAATCTTCTGCCTTCTCTACAGTGCAGAGGAGGTCATCTGCGAGATCGAAGGACCGCGCGGAGCCGTGCTCTTTCCCCGTTCCCGATACTGAGAAGTATCCTGCTAAAATCGGCCAGCCTCACAGCTGCCATCTGCCTCGTCTGGGCCGGGACGCCGCTCGAGGGTCAGGGTGAGGCCCGCAGCCGGGCGGCGTTTCGTTTTAGCCCTGAGGCCGGACAGGCACTTCGAGCTCTCTGGCGGGCCAGCATTGCAGCCCGAGAGGAGCGGGTTGCCTGCCTGGCGAGCACCATCAGGAACGACACCGTGTTCGTGTCCGCCATCGCTCCGCTGGAGCCCGAGGACGCGGATTCAATGGGAGTGTCCGCGGTGGCTTCTGTCGAGCGGTGCGGTCCGCCCCAATGGTCTGGCACTGTCCACAGCCACATCGCGCTCTACACCGAGGATAGTCCCTCGACCCGGTTCTCCGGTCAGGACCGGATAGCGATGCGTCTCTGGTATGACCGCTGGCACTCGGACGGAGTGTTCTGCCTGGTCTACAGCGACCGCCAGGCCCACTGTGAAGCCGATGG
>JACCRS010000096.1 GCA_013813435.1 Gemmatimonadales bacterium | reverse complement strand
CCTTGTTTCCCTCTCCCAGAAACTCTCGCGCATGCCGGGTCTTGAAATCGAAATCATGGTCGTCAATGCCGGGCCGATACTTCACTTCCTTGAGCTGAATGATGTGCTGCTTCTTCTTGGCCGCACGGGCAGCCTTGGCCTCTTCGAATTTGAACTTCCCGTAATCCATGATCTTGACGACGGGGGGCCGGGCGGTCGGCGCTACCTCCACGAGATCCAACCCGCGCTCCAGTGCGGCCGCCAAGGCCTCCTCGATCGGCAGGACCCCGAGCTGCTCACCGGCGGCGGTGATGACTCGCACGGGGCTGATCCGGATCATGCGGTTGACGCGAGTTCGCTTTTCGCGATCGTTCGTGGACAGTTCGTGCCTCCAACGTCAGAAAGAAAAAGGGCACCCGGCGGTGACCGGATGCCCACGACACGAAGCCACGGTGGCCTCAGCCAACCGGTTCGCTTCGACGCCAGGACCCGGTTGCGCTGCGGCATCGGGCCGGCAGGCTCAGGGTGGGGGAACTCGAATCCCCACTTTCAGTGAGGTGCGGAAGCTAGTCAGCGCCGACTCAATCGTCAACCGGAGATCATGTTGCCCGGTTCCGGCACGGGCGAGGTATCGTGGAGCACCACCGTCTTTCCGTCCTTCACCGGCGTACCCATGATCACTTTGGGGTCGTGCTCGAAGATCAAGCGCCACCCGGCGGCAACGGCCTCATTCAGAATGGCGCGCTTGCTCTCCAGCGTCCTGAGCGGCTCCACGTCATACCCCATGATCCACGGCAGTGGAAGGTGCGCCGTGGTCGGAAAGAGATCACCGACGAACAGAGCGGCCTCGCCGCGGTCCTGCAGCAGCACAGCCTGATGAAATGGTACGTGCCCGGGAGTGAGGCGTACCGAGATTCCGGGGAGCACCTCCACTTCTCCATCGAGGAGCCGCCACCGACCGGCGGAGGCGATGGGCTCGAAGTTGTGCGGCAGATAGCTGGCGCGGGTGCGTTCGTTGGTATGGCGGGCAAACTCCAGCTCTCCCCGTTGAACGACGTAGGTGGCATGGGGGAAGGTGGGGCGAACGTGACGCCTCGGGTCATTCTCGAGATCCGGATCCATCGTGGTGTTGCCCCCCGCGTGGTCGAAGTGCAGATGGGTATTGATCACCCACTTTACGTCCCGGGGCAGGAATCCGGCCGATGCCAGGGCGTCCTCCAACTGAGTTGCCCCTTCGAGACCCTGATTCTCGACGCCGTAGATATCGAGAAACCTGGCGTCCTCCTTGTTGCCGAGGGCGGTGTCGATCAGCACCAGCCCATCGTCGTGCTCCACCAGAACGCAGCGCATGGCCAGCGGAATGCGGTTCCGCTTGTCCGGCTCGATCCGCGCTTTCCACAGGGTGCGTGGCACCACGCCGAACATGGCGCCGCCATCCAGGCGCTGGAGTCCGCCCTCCAGTGTATGACAGCGAAGGCCGCCGACCTGAAACGAGTAATGCAACGTCACATCAGCTCCTCGGGGCATGAATCCGCGCGCGGCTCGGTGGGCATCGCGCGCCGCCGCCGCCGCCGGCCGGGATGCGAGCGCCGCGTCTCTATAACGGTGAGATCCTGGAGAGTGCGCGCACCCTCTTCGCGAGCGAGGGCGAGGAGGCGGCAGAGCAGCTCCGCTGTGACGAGCGCATCGCCCCCGGCCCGGTGTCTGGCACCGTTCACGAATCCAAAGAACCGGCACAGGTTATCCAGCCCGCAGGAGCGCACGCCTTTGACCAGGCGGCGGGCGAGCCGAACCGTACAGAAGCGCGATCCGTCCAGCGCGAGGTCGCGCGAGCGCCGCAGCTCTGCGCTCACAAAGTTCCAATCGAATCGCGCGTTGTGGGCCACGAACACCCTGCCTGCCAGGGCCGCCAGCAACCGCTCGGCCAAATCGGAAAACCGGGGCGCGTCCCGCACCATGTCGTTTGTGATATTGGTGATGGCGCAGATTGCGCGGGGAATCGGCCGCTCGGGGTTGACCAACGACTCGAAGATGATCTCGCGCCGCTCGCCGTGGACCACCGCCACCGCGATCTCCGTAATCCGGTCTCCCGCACCGGCGCGGACCCCGGTGGTCTCGACGTCCACCACGGCGAATGCGCAGTCGTCCAGCAGGGGCGACCCCTGGGCTTCGGGTACGAGCGCCCACCACCCGTCTGCCTGCTGCCGTACCCGCGGGTCCGCGGCCAGTAGCGCGATCGCCACCCGGTCACATATAGCCGGGGGCGCTCCCATCAGCCCCAGCACCTGATGACATAGGGTCGAGGGAGACCGGGGACCCAGTCGAAGCTGAGCCAACACCCGCTCCAGCAGCGTGCTGTCGGGATGGGCTGACAGGCCGATCACGATACGGCCCGACGGAGCGGCAGCGACATGCACCGGGGACCACCGCCGCCCCGGGCCAATTCGCTGCCCTCGATCGTTATCACGGTCCGGTGCTTGGCATCGGCCCAGTCATCGAACGCGAGGAAGTTGACCGCCGGCACTACCCGGAAGCCGGCGTTGGCCATCTCACACAGCGTCTCATCGTTGCGGAGGTAGCTCACCACGGTGCCGGGCCGAACCGCCAGGAAGTTGCACGCCGAGCTCCACTGCTCCCGCTCCTGGTTTATCCGCCGCTCTCCGCCGGCAAGGATCGGTTCGAGTGGCAGATTCACCGCGCGGAGTGCCTCAAAGAAGTCCGGCATCTCACGCACACCGTCAGTCCCCTTGCGCCGGTGGAGCACCGGGAGCCGCTCGGGCCCCACGAAGAACGGGGGATAGACCACGCACAACTCATGGTCGATCTGGGAAAAGATCATGTCCAGATGAATCGCTGTAGGGGTCTTTGGCATCACCACGATGAGCACATCAGTGATCCGGCCCTGCCCGAACACCGTCTCGCACAGCTGGTCCAGGGCCGCGGGCGAAGTGCGCTCGCTGAAGCCAACAACCAGCAGGTCGGGGCGAAGGTAGTGCACATCCCCGCCCTCGAGCGTGTAGTTGCTGCGCCGCTCCTCCGAGCCATCGTACAAAAGGCCTGCGTTGCCCAGCTCGGGGTGGAAGCGGAAGAGCGCGTTGATCAGCAGCTCCTCGGTCCAGCGCACCCCATGTCGCATGGCGCCCACGACCACGTGCTCGCCGATCACCATTCCGATATCCCGCGGAAAGAACAGGTTGGGCAGCGGCGGGAAAGCGAATCCCACTTCGTTCAGGGCGCGTGCGATCGGGCCACTCTCCTCCTCGGTGCCCTCGATCAGCATGTTGACGATCTCTTCGGCCGGCAGGGCGCTCAGTCGCTGGGCCAGCTCGTCGGAGGGAACCACGTCCATCGTCTTGGAGACGAGATACTCGCGCGCCTCCGGCTCCTGGAGAATCTCCCCCAGCAGCTCGCGCACCTGCAGCACCCGCGCGAACCGGCGTAGCACCGAGACGAACTGCCGGTGTTCCCGCCGCGCAGTTTCCAGATCGATGATGTCGTCGTAGAGATAGTCGGCCCGGTTGCCCGGCGTAACCGCCTCCAGCTCACGACCAGGCGTGTGCACCAACACCGACTGGAGTGCTTCGATCTCGGACGTGATGTGAACGGACATACCAGAAACTAGTTGAAGGGCGGGAAGGACGGGAAGGACGGGAAGGTGCGACATGGCACACCTCGACATGAGCTCCTCACCCGAGAGAGTGAACGTGATCGAGGGATGAGAAATTCCTTCGCGCCCTTCCGGTCCTTGCCGCCCTTCCCCTACCGGTTCACCAGCGCGTAGCTCAGGGTCTCCAGCTCCAGCGCCAGGTTCACCGTCTTCACGACTACGTCGTCGGGAACCGCGAGTTGCACCGGAGCGAAGTTGAGGATGGCCTTGACCCGAAGCGCGACCAGACGGTCGGTGACCGCCTGAGCCACTTCGGCCGGCGTGACCAGCACCGCCATGTCGAGCGGCTGCCGGGCGACCTCCTTCTCCAGCATCGAGATGTCCTGGACCGTCAGGCCGTTCCACTGCCTCCCGATCTTGGAAGGGTCGCTGTCGAAAATGGCAACGATGTCGAACCCGCGCTGCTTGAAGCCGCGGTACTGCACCAGCGCACTGCCGATCTTCCCCGCACCGATCATCCCCACCCGATAACGCTGCTTCAGGCCCAGGATCTCCCGCATCCGGTCCGCTAGTTCCGGCACCGGATACCCCAGTCCCCGCTTGCCGAATGAGCCGAAGAAGGAGAGGTCCTTCCGAACCTGCGCCGAGGTCGTGCCGCCACGGGAGGAAAGCGCTCCGGAGCTTACCGTCTCGATTCCCTGCTCCTCGAACTCCTCCAGGAATCGGAGATAGAGCGAGAGACGGCGGACGGTGGACTCGGCGACTTTGCGCATGCACCCAGTTTTATGTGAAATGTTTCACAAAGCTATCTCAAGCTCCATCCTCCGTCAACGAGTGTACGATGCAGCCGCACGAACTCCGCCGGATCGAGCACCTCGGGACGCAGGGTTTGCGCGATACCGGCAGCTTCCAGCGCGCTCGCCGCTGCCTCGGCATTCCATCCGGTGAGCTCGCGCAACCCGCGAAGCAGTTGTTTGCGGCGAAAACCAAAAAGGCCCACCACCAGTGTTCGAAAGCTTTCCCGTTCCCGATCGGCTACGAGCGGATGATCCAGCGGCGTCAGGCGGAGCAGGGAGGAATCCACCTTGGGTCTCGGATTGAACGCTCCGGCCGGAACGGTAAACAATCGCTCTGCCCGGGCCACAGCTTGAACTCCAATGCTCAGCGCGCCGTAGTCGCGGGTTCCGGGTGCCGCCGTGACCCGGTCGGCAACCTCCTTCTGCACCAGGAAGACCGCGCGCCGTGGCCGGGGCGGCAGCAGCGCCTTGTCGATGAGAGGTGAGGTGATGTTGTAGGGAATGTTGCCGGTGATCAGGAGGCCCTTGCCATTCGGCGGGATCAGAGCGTGCCAATCCACCTCCAGTGCGTCGGCGTGGATCAGCTCTACCGCGGGAAACCGCAACCTCAGGGCGGGAAGCAGATCACCGTCCTTCTCGATGGCGATCACCTTCCCTGCTCTGAGGGTGAGCGGCGCCGTAAGCCCACCCGTGCCGGGACCTATCTCGAGCACTGTATCGCCGGGTCCGGCCTCCAGAGCATCGGCGATCCGCGCCAGCAGCCGGGGGTCGGTCAGAAAGTGCTGTCCCAGCCGGCGCTTGGCGTGCGGCACCGCTAAATCCGAAGCACCAGAAGCGTGCGGTCGTCCGTGGGATGCGAACCGAAGGAGTCTGCTTGCTCGAGTACCCGGCGGACGACCTCTTCCGGGGTTTTCTCCCGGTGCGCTTCGATTTCGGCAACCAACCGATGCTCGCCGAAGGGTTCGCCCGCATCGTTCCGGGCATCGACCAGCCCGTCGGTCCATAGAACGAGCAGATCGTCGCCGACCGACCAGGGAACCTGGCGCCGTTTGATGCTACCCGCGGTGGCCAGACCCAGGGGTGGTGCGGTAGCCTCCAGCCGCTCCGCCCTGCCCCGTCGCGGCACCCGAAACGCGTGCGGGTGCCCCGCATTGGCGTACTCCAGCAATCCCGATATGGGATCGAGGACACCGTAAAACACGCTGAAGTGCATCTCGGTCCGCGCCAGCTCGCTGGAAAGGCTCTCCAACAGTGCGCTGAGGGTTTCGTCGGGCCGGTCCGAGGCAGCCGCGTGAATTCCTGCCGCGGCCATGACCAGCGCCATAACCAGTGCGGCCGAGAAGCCGTGCGACGCGACGTCGCCCAGCATCACACCCACCTTGCCCGGTCCCAGCCGGCTGAACGTGTAGAAATCTCCGCCGACGGAATCCGCCGGCAGGCAGCGTGCAGCTACATCTGCAGCGCCCTGGAGCACCGCCGGAGAAGGGAGGAGCTTGAGCTGAAGGTCGTGAGCCAGCTCCAGCTCGCGCTGCAGGCGCTGCTGCTGAGCATCACGTTCCACCAGCCGGGCATTCTCTACTGCGGCGCCGATCTGGTTGGCTACCGCGCTCACCAGCTTGCGGTCGTCAAGGGTGAACCGGTCGCCGCCTACGCGATCGGTCAGATTCATCACACCCACGCACCGCAGTTCCGTGCCCGGGGTGGCGTAAGTGATGGGCACGCTGAGAAACGAGTGGCCCCGGTATCCTCGTCCACCACCACACTCCGGCGGCAGTGACTCCGGGTTGGACGGGTCGTAGGTGACGGTCCGCCCGTCGCGAAAAACCCGCGCTGCTATGGAGCAGTCGTCTTCCACCGCCACCGGCACCAGTCCATCGGGTGCAAAGCCACGGGCGGCAACGGTGCGGAGGGTACCACTGGGCTCGTCGAACACCATGATCGAGGCCCGGCGCGCCCCCACCACCGCACTCACCTCCCGGACGATGATCTGGGCTGCCTCTTCCAGTCGCAACGTGCGGCCGAGAATCTCGCTGATCGCATAGAGGAGCTCAATTTCCTCGTATCGCCCTGCCAGCTCTTCGGCCACGTAGGCCCGCTGGCGCTCCGAATCCAGCAGCGCCGTAACCAGTGACAGGACCCGGGGGGCAGCCTGGCGCAGATGCTCTTCCCGTTGGGGGTCCGGGCCCTGGGCCCCCACCTCTAGCCACAGGCCGTGGGAGCCGTTCACCGGTTCCAGCCAGGCGGTACCTCCCGGGGTGGCTACGAGACCCGCCTTTTCGGGAGGGATGAGCGACCATCCGGGATCGGCGCCGGCGGTAAGGCGAAGACTCTGACCGTTCCAGTGCCAGAGGCGCACCCGCCCATGCGCGAGTGTACCCAGGCTTTCCAGCAAATGGTCGAGCCGTCCTAGCGACGGCGCAGTGTCATGCAGATGGAGTTCCCTCGCTCGTTGAACTGCACCGCATCCACCAGTTTGCGGATGAGGTAGAGACCCCGGCCGTTGGCCTCATCCAGCTGCTCCGGTCGGAGCGGCTCGGGTATGGCGCCAGGATCGAAGCCGGGCCCTTCATCAGTGACCGAGACGCGTATCGATTCGGGTACCAGCTCCGCGCATACCTCGACCCACTTGGCGCGGTCCTCGCCGTTGCCCCTCACGACCGCATTGCTGATGGCTTCAGAGAGCACTACGCGCAGCCGGAACTGTATGGTCTTGGTTGTGGTGTGACCGGCCAGGCAGTGGCGGGTGACGAGCTCTACCGCTTCCTCGATACAGTTCACATCACTGGGCAATCGAACGGTGACCAGTGTCGCCGAGCCCGGAGCCGCTGATACCGGCGTGCGGCGGACGCAGAGACGCAGCGGCGAGGTCATTGAACCAAATTAGAAGTTGCTGAGGGCTTGCTCGGGCGTCTCGGCGATCGCGAAGAGGGTGTCGAGCTTGGTCAATTCGAACAGGGAGCGGAGATCGTCGTTCAATCCGGAAAGGCGGAGCTCGCCGCCGGCTTCGCGGATCCGCTTCGAGATGGAGACAAGGGCCCCAAGTCCCGAGGAGTCGATGTATCCGGTGCGGGAGAAATCCACCAGCAGCCGGCGCTCACCCCGTTCCAGGGCGGTCTGAACCAGATCCTTCAGCTCGTGGCGGTTGCCGACGATGAGCTGACCATCCACCTCCACCACCGTCACCCCTCTGGGGTCCTTGTTCTGGCTGAAGCCCATCGTGTCTCTCCCTCAACTGATTTTGCCGTCGGACTGCAGAGCGACCAGAGCCGCCACCTCGACAATATCATCGGGGCTTGCCCCCCGCGACAGGTCGGCCATGGGCCGCGCCAGTCCCTGGAGTATGGGCCCTATGGCAGTGGCGCCACCCAGCCGCTGGGCAAGCTTATAACCGATGTTGCCGGCATCCAGATCCGGGAACACCAGCACGTTTGCCTTGCCTCCCACTGGAGAGCCCGGCGCCTTACGCTCGCCCACCTGGACGTTGAGGGCGGCGTCCGCCTGCAGCTCCCCGTCGGAGGTGATGTTGGGAGCAAGGTGCTGGAAGTGCGCCGCTGCCTCCTGCACCCGGGCCACGTGGGGGCCTCCGGCGCTTCCCTTGGTGCTGTAGGAGAGGAAGGCGACACGGGGGGAGTCGCCCACCAGCTTGGAGCGGTCGCGTGCCGCGGCCAGACCGATCTCGGCGAGCTGGCCCGGGGTCGGCTCCGGCACCACGGCGCAGTCGGTGAAGGTGAGCACGGTGTCGTCCGGCAGCACCATATAGAACGAGGAGCTCACCAGGCTCACCCCCGGTGCCGTACCGATGGCCCAGAGCGCCGCGCGCACCACGTCGCCGGTGGGACACGCCGCGCCCGCCACGCAGCCGTCGGCCTCGCCCAGTGCCACCAGCGTTGCGCCGAAGTGAAGCGGATCGGCGGCAATGTCTAGCGCGTGCACCCCGTCTCTCACCCGGTCGGGGCGTCGTTCGCGAAGGAACTCTGCTATCCGGCCAAGCCGCCGATCCTGGGTAGGATCGAGTCCGGGCCCGCCGAGAACGATCGGCTCGACCACGCGCTCGGAGCGGAGTCGTTCCGCCGCCTCCTGGACCCGCGGATCGTTTCCTTCGCAAAGGACGATCCGGGCGCCGCGACGCGCAGCCCGCTCCAGTAGCCCGCTGCGGAAGCTCATGACCGGTACCGCTGGGCCAGCGCGGCGGCCACCATCGGATGGACCATGGGCCGAACATCGCCGCCGAACCGCGCCACCTCGCGCACCAGGCTGGAGCTGAGATAGGTCAGATCCACCGCGGGAACGAGGAAGACGGTTTCCAGCGAGGGATGGAGCTGACGATTCATCAGCGCCATCTGGAACTCATATTCGAAGTCGCTGACGGCGCGGAGGCCGCGCACGATGATCGTGGCGCCCACGGTCTTGGCGAACTCCGCCAGCAATCCGTCGAACCGCTGAAAGGAAATTCGGGGGTCGTCGCCGGCGGCGGTGCGGAGCATCTCGAGCCGCTCCTCCACCGAGAAGAGGGGCTGCTTGCCGACGTTGACCGCGACGGCCACGATGAGCTGGTCGGCCAGAGCCAGGCTGCGGCGGACCAGGTCTTCGTGGCCCTTCGTCGGAGGATCGAATGAGCCGGGATAGACCGCGATACGGGTCATGGCGCGTGGCAGAAGGTGATGGCGGTATCGCCATAGCGGCGGGTGTGGTTGCCGCCCAGGTCCTGGTCGGAGCGATGCTCGACGGAAAGAATGCGCCCGAAGGGGTGTTGGCGGAAGAGCGACACCAAACGCGAGGCCTGGTCGGTGCTGTAAGGCGGATCGGCCAGCACCAGGTCGAACTCTCCTCCGCTCAGTTGTTCGGCAAAGCGCAGCGCCTCGCCCCGGTGCACGGTAACGGCGTCCTCGACGCCGAGCGTTACGATGTTCTCTCGCAGTGCCCGGAGCGACGCGGGGTTCAGCTCCACGAAGGTGGCCGTCGCCGCGCCGCGCGACAGCGCCTCCAGTCCCAGAGCCCCGCTGCCGGCGAACAGGTCGAGCACCCGGGCGCCGGTCAGCTCAGCACCCAGAATGCTCATCCAAGCTTCGCGCACCCGGTCGGCGGTAGGGCGCACTCGTCCGTCCTTCGGCATCACCAGCCGGCGCCCGCCGAACTGTCCGCTGACTATTCGCACGAAGAATTGTCACCCTGACCCCTCGCGAAGCGAGGGGGAGGGGGCCGAAGCCATACCTGGCACGAATAGTTTCGGCCCCCTCGGTCCCCTTCGCTTTGCTCAGGGTCCCTCAGGGTTACACCGGGCTGTGGGGTGACAGTGCACAGAGCCGCGCCTGCAGCGTGCTGATCCCGTTCCACTCGTTGGACTCGATTCGGAACGCCGCGTCCACCGGCTCTTCTCCTAACCAGGGAACCCGGTCGGCCCACTGGAAGCCGATGACCGAAAGCCTGCTGTTGCCGTCGTCCAGCAGGCCTTTGATGTGGCCGCTGCCGACTATGCTCCTGTTGGTGAAACGCACACCGCGAACGCCGAACACGGGGCTGGAGTTTCCCTGGCCGCAAGGCTCCAGATAGCGGCAGAGGCGTTCGAGATCGGGAGTGACCTCCCGCAGTTCGAGCTCCAGGTCCACCCGCTGCTCCGGACCCAGGTCTTCAGGCGCAAGGGTCTGCCGCGCAACGTCGCCGAAGCGCTCCCGGAACTCTTCCAGCCGGCTGCGATGGAGGGTAAGGCCGGCAGCCATACGATGCCCGCCGAAGCGCTCCAGCAGGTCTCCACATGAGAGCAGTGCGGCGTGAAGATCGAAGCGCGAGGTGCTTCGGCCGGAACCCTTCCCGATCTCTCCGTCGAACGCGATGAGGAAGGTGGGACGGCCGTACCGCTCCACTACCCGGGACGCGACGATTCCCACCACCCCGGGGTGCCAGCCGTCTCCTGCCAGAACAAAGCCGGCATCCCGCTCGGGATCGCCGGTGCTCTCGACCTGCTCCAGCGCCTCGTCGAGTATGCGCTGGTCCAGCGCCTGCCGCTCGACGTTCAGTCCCTCGAGCCGCTGGGCGAGCGCGGCGGACTCCGCAGGGTCATCGCTCAGGAGCAGACGGAGCCCATCGGTGGCATCGGCCACTCTGCCCGCCGCGTTGAGGCGGGGACCAAGAACAAACCCCAGGTGCCGCGCCACTACTTCCTTGCCGGTCAGGCCGGTAGCCTCGATCAGCGCCCGCACTCCGACCCAGCGGCTGTCGGCAAGCAACTTGAGACCATGCCTGACGAGTATCCGGTTTTCTCCCTGGAGAGGTACCACGTCTGCGACAGTGGCCAGCGCAACGTAATCCAGCAGGTGGAACGCCAGATTTGCCGGCAACCCCAATGCGGGCACCAGTGCCTGGACCAGTTTGAAGGCGATTCCGGTTCCGCAGAGGGCTTGAGCGCCGGAAGTATCGTCGGCGCGCTGGGGGTCTACCACCGCCAGCGCCGGGGGCAGCTCGGCGCCGGGAAGATGGTGATCGGTAACGACTACACCGATCCCGGCCCGGCCCGCGGCCCGCACGGTGTCGATTGCCGTGATACCGCAATCGCAGGTGATGATGAGCGACGCGCCTGCCGCCTGCGCTGCCGCCAGCCCTGCAGGTCCGAAATCGTAGCCATCGCGCAGGCGGTGCGGCAGGAAGGGAACCACGTCGGCGCCGGCGACGCGCAGGGCGCGGGTAAGGAGAGCCGAAGAGCACTGGCCGTCGACGTCGTAATCTCCGTGCACCATGATGCGGCGGCCGGCCCGCACCGAGTGGGCAATGACATCCACCGCCCCGGCCATGCCGGCCAGCGCGTGCGGATCGGACAGGTCGGACAGGGCCGGCCTCAGATACCTCCGGGCCGCCTCTTCGCTGCCATGCCCCCGCTGGACCAGCAGCGCCGCCAACGCCAACGGGAGGCGGAGCGCGGTGGCCAGCGCCTCGACCTCGACCGGGTCAGGCTCCGGAGCCACTGCCCAGCGCAGCATGGGGGCGGGAAAGACGCTCACCACGCCAGTGTACCACCCATGAGGTCCATCACACTGATCCGGCTGGCTCAGCCGGGTACAGAATCGCTCCGCAGGCCTCACAGGCGTCGATGACGTTTCCCGCTTTGATCTGACTTCTGCGATTGAGCGGAACGGCGGTATGGCAAGCTCCACACGCGCCACCCACCAGCGGAACCACTACATCGCTCGAGCGGGTGCGGCGGAGACGGTCATAGCGGCCACTGAGCGCCTTACCCAAGTGTCCCGCGCTTTCTTCCCGGATACGCAGGGCCTCGTCCCGCTCAGCCTCCAGTACTGCCCGCCGGCGGGCCACCTCGGAGCGCTCCGGAGCCTGCGCCGCTTCGAGCACCGCGAGATTGCGCTCCTTGTCTCTGACCTTCACCTCGAGCTGCAGCACCATCTCCGCGCTGCGCACCCAGTCGTTCTCTTCCTTGGCCATGACCGAATGGGTGAGGTCGAGCTCGGTCATGAGAGTAGATGCATCCTTTGGGTTACGCACCTGTTCCAGCCGTTGGCGCCGCCGGTCCTGCAGGATCCGGTAGGTCTCGATCTTGGTCTCCAGCTCATCGCGCCGCCGCTGGCCATCAGCGGCCGCGCGCCTCGCGCCCTCGAGCGAGTCACGAGCGCGCTGGAGCGCTGCATCGAGACCCACGGTCTCACGACTCAGGTTAGTCAGCCGCTGTTCCGCGGCCGCCACCGCGGCATCTTTGGATTGCAGATCGATCAGCTTTGCCAGTTCTGGATGCATTCAGGTCCTCAGGAACGATTGGCGCTGCGGACCGCCTTAGAGGCGGCCTTCTGATATCCGTACCAGTCGTCAGCGGCGGGAAACTGAGCCCTCAAAGCAGCTCGCTTCCGGCGTTTTTCACCCGGCTCGGTGAGCGCATCCATTTCGCGGTATTGGGTGCGGGCTCGAAGAATCTGTGCGGCCTGGTCGTACAGCGTGGCGACCTCCTGGTTGTTGAGCCTCTCGGCGGCTTCCTTGAGATACGACCAGGCAGCAACTGCATCTTCCGACAGTCCCCCGGGCAGCTGGCCAGTTGAAGTATCGTCCTTAACTATGGCCTCGAATATTTCCCGCAACCGGGGCTTCTCGAGCAGCGCTGCGGCAACATCTTCCCTGGCTCTCACGATCAGCTCCGGAGCCGCGAACATAGCGGTCAAGAGCTGCGTCTCCGGATTGCGCCGCCCCCGTGCCCGGGGAACAGCGTTGGTGGCCCGAGCGCGCCCCTCCCCGCCTTCTGACCCGCTGCCCCGCTGCACCGCCCCCCTGCCTTCCGCCAGCTCTCGCTCCAGCACCTCTTTGCGGACATCGGCGCGCTGGGCAACTCGCGAAAGATACAACTCACGGGTGATCGGATCCGCTGCCGCACGGATGGTGGGCAGCAAGCGGTCTAGTGCGTCGCGGCGGTGCTCCACTCCCTCGAATAACCCCTTCCGCTCCAGCAGCTGGATCTTCCTCTCGAGCAGGTCGAGCGCGTCGCCCAACACTGCGTCGAGCGCCGCCCCCCCACCCTTTCGGACGAGGGTGTCGGGATCCTCTCCCGGAGGCAGGGTGGCAACCCGAACCTGTAAGGCGTGGCGCAGCAGCTCATCGCCGGCGCGGAAGGTGGCGCGAAGGCCGGGCAGATCGCTGTCATAGAGGATGGTTGCGGCCGGCGTAAAGCGTTTGAGCAGGGACCCCTGATCGGGGGTCAGCGCGGTGCCCAGGGGCGCTACGACATTCTCGATTCCGGCCAGAGAGAGTCTGATGACGTCGAAGTACCCCTCCACCAGAAGCACCGACTCCGCTTTGCGGATGGGACCCCGGGCCTGGTGCAGGTTGTAGAGCTGCTTCCCCTTGTGGAAGATCTCAGTCTCGGGGGAGTTCAGATACTTCGGCTCGCCGGGAGCGAGCAGCCGTCCGCCCAAACCGACGACCCGGCCGCGAAGATCATGAATCGGAAACAGCAACCGGCGGCGGAACCGGGGGATTACCGAACCATCATCGCGCTGGGCCGCAAGACCGGCTTCAATCAGAACCCGCTCCTCGATGCCCAGCTCGGCCATGGCCTTGAGAAACGAGTTGCCCACCGGCGCGAAGCCAAGCCCCAACATGGCGGCGGTCTCGGGCGGAATGTCCCGGCTCTGAAGGTATTCCCGCGCAATGCCGGCGTCGGGAAGCTCGAGTAGCTGTCGCGCGAACCAGTCGTGACCCACGGCCATGGCGCTGTAAAGCGGCTCGTGTGGGTCCGGACCCGCGCGCTCGGCGCGCTCAGGAATGACGATGCCGGTGCGGCGGGCGGCCTCCCGAACCGCGGAGGGATAGTCCATGCCGAGCCGTTTCATGAACCAGGAGAAGACGTCACCCGATTCACGGCAGACGAAGCAGTGATAGCGGCCCTTCTTGGGGATGACGGTAAAGTTCCGGTTGGTCCCCCCGTGAAACGGACACGGACCCCGATAGTCGGAGCCGGTTCGCTTGAGCGATACCGACTCCCCGATCAGCCCGACTATGTCGGTGCTGTCGCGCACCTGCTCGATGGTCTCATCAGGGATCATGCTCACGCGGAGAACTCTACGATGGTCACCCCGGTCCCACCTTGATTGCGGGGGGCAAAGGCGTGCTTCGCGACACGCCGGTCTTTGGAGACGACCCGCTGAACCCGCTCCCGTACAACCCCGGTGCCCGTGCCGTGAATGATGCGCAGGAACGGCTGTTCCGCCAGCACGGCGGCGTCTACCGCGGCGACAGTGGCTATCTCGGCTTCGTCTCCAGTCATTCCCCGGAGGTCGATCTCGAGCGTGGAATCCCCAGCGGGAATTCGCTCCGTTGGAGGGGCGTACGGACGGACGGGCGGACGGGCGGACGGCGTGGCTGCAGCAAGAGACGTTGCCTCCACTACCATGCGTACGGCTCCAGTACCAACCACTACCTTCCCATCTGAACGGATTTCTAGCACCTGGCCAGATGGGCCTTCGTTCACGATCACACGATCACCCGGCTGAAATCCGTCCGTCCGTCCGCCCGTCCCGTCCGCCTGCCCCGCTGCCCGTCCGCCCGTCCGTCCGTCCGCCAGAGCTTCCCCCGCCAGCGCACTCACTCCCTCCTCCACCAGCCTCCGCGCCTCCCGCGCTGCTGCTTCATCAACCGCACCGCGAGCAACTCCCAGCGCTTCCTCGACGCGCTGCCGCGCGTCGAGCAGGTAGGCGCGCGCCTCCTGCCGGCCCTGGCGTTCAGCGTCCTTCTCCTTCCGTTTGAGCTCGGCTTCACGAGCGGCCTGAACCTGGTTCTGGAGAGAAAGCCGCGAGGACAGCGATTCGAGTTCCAGAGCCTGTTCTCCTAATGTGGCCTCAAGTGCCCGCTGCTCGCGATCCCGGACCTCCACCGCAGCTAGCAGGGCATCCAGACTGCGCTCGGCATCCGGTACCCGGGCCTCGGCGTCCGCCAGGATATCCGCGGCCACACCCAGGCGTCGCGCGATGGCCAGCCCGTAAGATCTTCCTGGAACTCCCTTGAGGAAACGATAGGTGGGAGTGAGAGTTACCGCATCGAACTGAAGCGATGCGTTAACGATTCCCTGGGTGTGTCCCGCCAGATCCTTGAGTGAGCCGAGGTGGGTAGTTGCCAGCGTGACCGAGCTTCGGCGGGTGAGGGATACGAGTGTCGCGGCCGCCAGGGCGGCCCCTTCGGCCGGGTCGGTGCCACTACCGATCTCGTCCAGCAGAACCAGGGTGGCGTCATCCGCCTCCTCCAGTACCCGGCGCAGCATTCGCGCGTGGGCACTGAAGGTGGAGAGACTGGCGGCGATCGACTGACGATCTCCGATGTCGGCGTAAAAGCGATGGAAGATCGGAAGGTGGCTGCCGGCGCCCACCGGCGGCACAATGCCGCTGGCTGCCAGAGCGGTGGCGAGCCCCACCGCCTTGAGCAGAACAGTCTTCCCGCCGGTATTGGGGCCGCTGATGAGCAGGGTACGCTCGTGCTCGGTAAGATCGAGATCGAAGGGAACCACAGTCCCGGTGCCGGCGAGGAGCAGCGGATGCCGGCCGTTCACGATTCGAAGCGCACTGGGAGCGGCGGCCACTTCAGGCACCTCCCCCTCACTGGCGACGGCGTAGCGCGCCCGGGCAACCAGATCATCCACCGCAACGCACATCTCGACCGAACCACGCAACAACGACAGCTCGGGCCGCAGCAGGTCGGTAAGGGCACGGAGGACTCGCAGCGTCTCACGCTCCTCTTCGATCTGCGCCTCCCGCAGCGCATTGCCCAGCTCGATCGTGTCCGAAGGCTCTATGAAAAGAGTTCCCGCGCTGCCGGACTCGTCGTGGATGATCCCGGGTGGGCGGCTGCGAGAGTCCCTCCGCACCGGGATTACATAGCGGCCTCCCCGCATGGTCACCGAAGCTTCTGACTGAGCGGAGCTCGCGTCGAGCGCCCGGAGCAGCGCCTCCAGGCGGCGAAGCAATCTCTGCCTGGAGGCCTGCACCTCGCGCCGGGCGGCAGCTAGTTGCGGACTAGCGGTGTCGAGCAGGTTGCCTTCGGCGTCAACCGAAAGTTCCAGTCTTCGTTCTAAGGCTTTGTCCGGCAGCGCTCTGATCAACGTGCTGGTGCGGGGAGCAACATCGGCAACGCGACTGAGGTCTACATGGACCAGACGGGAGGCCGCCATCACGCGCTGCAAGGCGGCGAGCTCCATACCCTCGAGCACGCTACCCTCGATTCTCAGCCGGCTGACCGCTCGTGTTACATCGGGAATCGGCTCGGCCAAAAGCCCGTCGCCGCGGCGGAAGAGCGCCGCCACCTCGCCCACGCGGGTGAGCTCCTCCCTAATCCAGGCGATGTCATCGGTGGGCCAACGGTCCAGCACGCGGGCGGCCCCAAGCGGACCGACGGCACCGGCGGCCACCCGCTCGAGTACCGCGCCAAACTCGATAGTCTCCAGTGCCTCGGCGGTCTGTTCATCCGGCAAAGGCAACGGGGTGCCGCCCTGTGTATGGG
>JACCRS010000094.1 GCA_013813435.1 Gemmatimonadales bacterium | reverse complement strand
TTGAGGCCCGTCTTTATTGCGATCCAGGGTTCGGCCCATGCGTGGGTCCAGGGCCAGGCCGTCAGTACGGCAGTCGCCAGAAGGGCGACGGCTGCAGAGTTGCCCATCTGCAAGTGCACCTCCTAGTTGTCGAGTGCGCCTGCGGCTATCCAGGCCCGGATGCTGGCGATCTCTTGTTCCGTGAGGACACCTCCGATGAGCGGCATTCGCGCTCCTGACCCACCCACGCTCGCCTGGGTTCCCTGGATCTTGTGAACCAGGTAGCTCGAATCCGGCAGCAATGGCCGCACCCGGCGGAACGCCGGCGCTTCGACCGAAGGAACATCCACCACGCTGCCAAAAGTCCGGCCCACGGAAAGGTCCTGGCCGAGCACGGCGTTTGGTCCGACGTGGCAGCCCGACACTGCGCAGTTGACCGAAAGGATCGGCTGCACGTCGGCGGACAGTGTCGCCATTGGTGGGGGCCGGGTGGCTGGGGGACCGTGCCGACCGGTATCCCGTTTTCGTCCAGGCCGGTTCCATCCCCGGCGCAGGCGAGGCCGAACACGGCCAACAGGAGGATGCGGGCGCTCATCACGATTACTCGCCGGGCAGTGAGACACCACCGGCCGGACTTTCCTTCGCGAGGCGGGACGGCGACACACTAACGCAGCGTCAGCAGGTAGGCCACGAGGTCGCCAATGTCCGGGTCGCTCAGCCCGAGCTGCGCCGCGGACGGCATGTCTCCCGGGTAGCCTGGCACCAGATAGGCCTGTGGTGCCCGAATCGATTCCTCGAGGTAGGCACGCGGGGAAGACCACCGTCCCTGCTCCCGCAGCGGAACGGAGGCAACGCGCGTGAGATCCGGTCCTACCATGCCTCCCACTCCGGCCACCGTATGGCAGCCGTTGCAGCCGATTTCGCCGAACCGCTGCTCGCCTCGCGCCGGGTTGCCCCGATCGGACTGTCCCGGCGCGCAGGCGCTTACCCCAACCGCCAGAACTAGGACTGCTTTCCGCACTTCGGCGGATTGGTCGGCATGAACTTCAGGTCGGTACCGGGCGTCACGTGGTACTCCATACCCATCATCTTGAGGTCAAACTCCTCCGGGGCCACGTGCTTGAGCCAGAACCCCGCCTCTCCCGGTTTCGATCCGCCGTGGCCGGCATCCCAGGTTGCCACCTTGGCGGTGCGATGGAAGTGGGTAAAATCCTTGGGCCGGTCCTCGGCACACCAGCGCCCCGGAACCGCCCACCCGGTGTAGATAATCTTGGTGGACTCCTTGAGCGGCTTATCGAAGTGTAAGAACATCCAGGTCCCGTCCCGATTGTCCAGCCAGAGGTGATCAGGTGCATCGGGAGTGAACGGGCTCTCGGCGGTAAAGGCCCCCACGAGCTGAGTGCCGACCTGTTTGGTCGTAGAAGCAGCCACCTCTTCGCGAGCCCCCTGGGCCTGTGCCTGTGACCCTACAGTCACTCCCACAGTGGCGAGGGTGCCCAGGACGGCGAGAAAGCGATACGGCATATTGCCTCCTCCGTGCGATGAACGAGCAGAACTCCCCGGCAGGAGACCGGGACCGCAGGCAGCTGGCCTGACAGGCGAAAGCTCTTGCGCTCTATGAGACACCGGGTCCGCGGAATTCTTTCGGACATCACCCGCCCCATCAATTTCACGCCGCTGTGAAGAAATCTCCGCTGACGTGTGTCTCAGCATTGACAAGTGCAGCGGCCGCCCCATGACTTCGGACGCGAGGTGAAATGCTCGATTCGACAGGACAGGCTGGAGGTCGACGTGACGCCGAGGGATGGTTGTCCACCCGTGACGCCGGCGGTACGTGTGCTGAGGCGCTGCGGACGCTCCAGCGCGATACCTTCGGCTATTTCCTGAACGAGACCGACGCGGCCAACGGCCTGGTGCCAGACAACACTCGGGAGGGCGCCCCCGCCAGCATCACGGCCGTCGGATTGGCGCTGGCCTCGTACCCCGTCGGCGTCGAGCGGCGATATCTGTCCCGTGCCGCGGCGGTGGCAAGGACGCTCACGACCCTGCGGACGTTCTGGGAAAGCCCGCAAGGCGAGGAGCCGGACGCCACCGGGTTCAAGGGTTTCTTTTACCACTTCCTGGACCTGCAGACGTGTCGTCGCACCTGGAATTGTGACTATCGACGATCGATACGACCTTTCTGCTCGCAGGGGCACTCGCCTGCGCCCAATACTTCGATCGCGAGACGCCACCGGAGCGGGAGATTCGCCGGCTGGCGGATGCGCTCTACCGGCGCGTGGACTGGCAATGGGCTCTGGCCGGCGGGCAGACGGTCTCGATGGGATGGAAGCCGGACACGGGCTTCCTCCCCTTCCGCTGGGAAGGGTACAGCGAAGCCCTTCTCTTATACGCGCTCGGACTGGGGTCGCCGACCCATCCGCTGCCGGAGGAGAGCTACGCGGCGTGGACCAGCACCTACCGGTGGGAGAACCTCTACGGCATGGAGTTTCTGTACGCTGGAACCCTCTTCGTCCACCAGCTCTCCCATGTGTGGATCGATTTTCGCGGTATCCGTGATGAGTTCATGCGCCGGCGGGGCATCGATTACTTCGAGAACAGCCGCCGGGCGACCTACGTGCAGCGGCACTATGCGATGGAGAATCCGCACCACTTCAGAGGGTACAACAAGGACTGTTGGGGGATCACGGCCAGCGACGGTCCCGGGCCAGCCACGCTCTGCATCGATGGTGTCGAGCGTCACTTCCATGACTACGTCGCTCGGGGCGTGCCCTGGGGCCCGGATGACGGCACCATCGCGCCCTGGGCGGCGATCGCGTCGCTGCCGTTTGCGCCGGAGATCGTGCTGCCGGCACTACGACATTTCATCGATTTCTACCCTGAAATGTCCAGCAAGTACGGGTTCAAGTGCAGTTTCAATCCAACGTTCAGCGAGGCGACCGACTCGGGTGGTTGGATTTCCAAGGGATATTACGGGCTCGACCAGGGCCCCATCGTGCTGATGATCGAGAACTATCGCTCGGGGTTTTTCTGGCAGCTGATGCGGCGGTGTCGGTATCTGGTTAGGGGTTTGCACCGCGCGGGCTTTTACGGTGGCTGGCTCTCGGAGGACACCCTCGGATGATGGATGACCGAAATTGTCCATGCTGGTTACCGTACCCCATGAGGTATAGAGTGCGGGTAAAACTCCCTGGCTGGCTCTGTAAGGATCTAGAGCGGGGGTGCTATGTCGACGAGTAAAGAGCGAAGCTTGGCTGCTGACCTGATCAAGGGCGTTATTTCGGGCGCGGTGGCGACCTGGGTAATGGAGCGGGGTGACCACCTACCTGTACGAACATGAGGATCGGGAGGCTCGCCAGCGCGAGGACGAGGTCCGCAAGGGCAAACATGCTTTCGTCGTGGCCGCCGAGAAGACATCCGACCTGGCGGGAATCCGCCTTTCGGAGACGCAGCAGCAGAGGCTCGGTGTGGCGTATCACTGGGGGCTCGGGCTAGGGGCTGGGGCTGTCTATGCCCCCTTCGTAGGCGCGTCGGGTGGCTCGACCGGGGCCAAGGCACCGCTTTCGGTCTCCTCTTCTTCCTACTGGTGGACGAAGCGCTGAACACCGCGCTCGGCCTGACGCCGCCACCGCAAGTCTATCCCTGGCAAGCCCATGCGCGTGGACTCGCGCGCCATGTTGCCTACGGCCTGGTGGCGGATACGGCACTGAAGGTGCTAGACCGGGCGGCGTAGCAAGGCCGAGTTAATCGCGCCATCGGTGATCAGGCTCCCGATGAGGCCCCCAAGCCGAGCGCGGACAGGACTTCGATGATGGGGGCGATTCCCGCGCAGCACAGGAACGCAACTGTGGAGCTGACCAAGCCGGCTCCGGTCGAGCACCGCGAAGCCCGTCCGGTTCATCATGCCACTTTGCCGCCCAGCCCAAGTCTAGGGTGCCCCGGCCCGGAGTGCGGGCTGCCGAGGTCGATCGCGCCGCGCGGGGTGAGTTGGAGCGCCATGGGTTTGGTCGCGAGTTCAAGCATCCACGGGACACGGGGTCGGCTTCGCTGCAATCGACCACAACGCGCGGCCCCGACTCCATTCCCGATCGGACGATCTGCTGGAGCCAGGAATGGTTTTCAACGTCGAGCCGGCCATTCATGTCACCGGGCTCGCCGGCCTGCGCCACTGCGACATGGTAACCGTGACGGATACCGGAGCCGAGCTCCTCACGCCCTTCCAGTCATCCCTCGAGGAGCTCGCGCTCGAGGTGGTAGCGGCAGGCGGAG
>JACCRS010000090.1 GCA_013813435.1 Gemmatimonadales bacterium | reverse complement strand
CCCCGGGAGCGACCCAGTGGGCGGTGGGGCACACGGTCGAGGGTAACTTCAAAATAACCTTCGACTGCTCGGCCAGTGTGTTCAACAAACGGCGAGTGCTGTACTGGTATCCCCGCATTGGTGCCTGATGTTCTCTGCAGCTGCTGTCTTTGGCGCCCCCGATCTCCGGTCGGGGGCGCGCTCTTTTCGATATCGTGGCTAGATTGGATGACCCGCTTGCCCTGGATCCTCATGCGCACCCGCGAACGTATTCTCGGTAATCTCGAAACACTCTATCGCGAATCGTACGACCGGGCCCAGAAGGCCAAGGACGAAGGCCGGATGATCGATCTGGAGAGCGGCTACATGCGCGACCAGTTGATGCTGGAAATTCTTCTCGACATCCGCGACCTCTTCTCGGTGGCGCCGGCGGCATCCGGCGGCAGCGCCCTGGAGAAGCTCGAGGCCCTTCGCCGGCTTACCAAGCTCCGCTGAAAGGCTGCCGATGCTCCGACTGCAACCCGCCTGGCCTCTGGTTTTCGTGCTGAGCTCCACGGCCTGTGGAGCTCGCTCCGATCCGGCCTCCCAGCCGGCGGACCTGGTGGTCTACGGCCGGGTCTGGACCGGCGACTCCGCCCAGCCCTGGGCCGGGGCGGTGGCTGTCAGAGGGAAGACCATTGCGGCGGTGGGTGACAGCGCCGAACTGGCCGGGCTGGTCAGCTCCGGCACGCGAATAATTTCCAACGGGAAGGCGATGGTGGTGCCGGGGTTCATGGATGGCCACACCCATTTCCTCCGGGGCGGCTTTCAGCTCACCAATGTGGATCTGCGTGACGCCGCAACGCCCGCGGAGTTCGTCGCCCGGATCAAGGCCTTCGCCGCCAAGCTGCGCCCCGGCGAATGGATCCTCGGCGGTACCTGGGACCACGAGAACTGGCCGGGAACGCCGCTGCCGGATCGAAGCTGGATCGATTCGGTCACGCCTGACAATCCCGTTTTCGTCGATCGGCTGGATGGCCACATGGCGCTGGCGAACACCGCCGCGCTGCGGGCGGGGAAAGTTACCCGAGCCACTAAGGAGATTCCCGGCGGAACCATCGTGCGCCGCCCGGGGGGCGAGCCAACCGGCGTGCTGAAGGACGAAGCTCAGAACCCGGTGTTGGCCGTCATACCGGTTCCTTCTCCAGGTCAGAGCGATGCCGCCCTCAAGGGTGCTATGCGATGGGCCGCGAGCCGGGGAGTGACCGGTGTGGCCGACGTGTCGGTTCCCTGGTATGAAGTCGCCGCGCTCAAGCGGGCCCATAAGGCGGGTACCCTGACCACGAGGGTGGCGGTCTACGTGCCGCTGGGAGATTGGCGGAGTATGGCGGACACGGTGCGGGCCTACGGCGTTGGCGACGAACGTCTCCGGGTGGCCGGGGTCAAGGGATACGTAGACGGATCACTCGGCTCCACTACGGCGTTGTTCTATCAGCCATACGACGATTCACCGGAAACCTCGGGACTTTTTGTAACTCCCGAGGATTCGCTCCGTGCCTGGATCGGCGGGGCCGATTCGGCCGGGCTACAGGTGGTGGTTCACGCCATTGGGGAGCGGGCCAATGGAGTGCTGCTCGACATATTCGACAGCGTCTCGAAGGCGCACGGAGCTCGCGATCGGCGCTTTCGGGTCGAGCACGCTCAGCATCTGCGCCGGGGCGACATTACCCGGCTGGCCACTAGCGGGGTAATTGCCTCGATGCAGCCCTATCATGCCATTGACGACGGCCGCTGGGCCCAGAAAAGAATTGGTCCGGAGCGCATCAAGACCACCTATGCCTTTCGCTCCCTGCTCGATGGCGGCGGGCATCTGGCGTTCGGCTCGGACTGGACGGTGGCGCCGCTCGATCCGCTGCTCGGTATCTACGCGGCGGTTACCCGCCGCACCCTCGACGACAAGCATCCACGCGGCTGGGTGCCGGAAGAGAAGATCACAGTAGAGGAGGCCCTTCGCGCCTATACTGCCGGTAACGCCTACGGTATGCATGCCGAGCAAACCCGAGGCAAGCTGGCTCCCGGGTTCCTGGCAGACCTGGTGGCACTGGATCAAGATCTGACGGCTATTCCCCCCGAGGCCATCGAGAGGGCATCGGTTCGCATGACCATGGTTGGGGGCAGAATCGTGTTCGAGAAGACTGGGTCGTAATCCACAAGATTTGCAAGCTATTTCCGTATAAGAAGTTGGAGGGAAGAACGCGCCCAAGCCCTGGGGGAAGTTATTGTCGCTACTACTACTGGGCCTCTTGACCAGAGCACCACCACCCTGCAAATTCCAGCTGTATCCCCCTGTCCCCACTATATAAAAAGTATACAGCCCCGCTCTAGTTCAGAGTGAGCCTCTGCGGCCCGAGGGCTGTTTACCCGTTGTCCGGAGGTTTCATGGCTGTGGCTCGGAGTCTACCTCTTGGAGCTCGGCTGGCCGGCGCTGCCGGCGCTTTGGTCTCTGTCATGCTACCAGCAGGCACACTCTCCGCCCAGCTGAGTGCCAAATCGGCCGGGCCGGAGGAGTTTTCCTACGAGCAGCGATATGACGAGATCAGGGAGCTTCAAGCAGTGCCGAACCGGGTGGCCTCGGTCTCTCAGCTGGTGCTCAAAAGGGAGGCCGGACAGTTCACATTCGGAGAGGGCAAGTTCTATCTGCTCACATCCATCGGTGGCCGAACCATGGGCGCGGTATTCGTCGGCCACGGCGTCTTTTCCTTCTCCCCACCAACACCGATCGAACAGGAGAGACTGGCCCGCTTTCAGAAGTCCAGGAGTCTGGAAGCACCGTTCTCCAGCGTGGTGCTGCTGTTCGCTGACAGCACGGTTGCCGAGCTGGAATCGAAGCTCACGTTCGGGCCGGGGCAGCCTCCGTCCGATCCCCGCTCGAGATTCAAGGACGCCGTGGAATTTCTATCCCACGACGCCAGCAAGTCATTCGATCCTGACCTAATGGCCGCGTTCCTCAACGGCGAGTCGAGCGATCTCTTCTACGCCCACATAGACCGGAGGGGCGGCGGTCCTCTCATGTTCATGGTGAACCCGCACGAGGTGGAGGGCGTCACTCTGGCGCACCGCGTCCGGCAGGTCGGCTGGACTAGGCGCACCGAGGTCATCTGCCGTTTCGCGGCCGGGGGGCCCACCCGGGATCCGCGGAGTAGCGGCGGTCGAACCGATCAAGCGGTGATTCAGAACTACAAGATCACCACTTTCTTGAAAGAGAGTGGAAGTGGCGACCTGAGCTTTGCGGCCAATGCCAAACTTGAGATCACCACCACCAGCCGCATGGGACCATGGATCGCGTTCAGCTTGTTCGAGAAGCTCAAGGTCGACTCGGCGCGGTGGCAGAGCGGTGAGCCCGCCACTGTGTTCAAGGGTCGCGATGGCAGTCTGCTCTGGGTGAGGTTCGATCGGGTATCGCAGCCCGGCGAGGTCCGCACTCTACACCTCTTCTACCAAGGTGATCTGATCGATCGCTATGGCGACTTCTTCTTCATCAAGTCCTCGGCCGAGTGGTATCCGCGCTCGCTGGAGGGAAGGAGCCTTGCGACATTCGACCTGACTTTTCACAGCCCGTCGGGCAAGCTGCTCGCGAGCGTGGGCGACAAGGTAGAAGAAAGCACCTCCGGACGTACCACTACTACCCGGTGGGTTCCGGCAGGGCCAATCAGAAATGCGTCATTCAATCTCGGGATCTTCAAGGACTACAAGATCCAGGAGGAAGGAATCCCTCCGGTTACAGTGCTCATTTCGGAGGATGCTCACCGGCAGTTGGGCGGACTTCGTCAGAAAAACATGAAGGAGACGGTGGGCGCCGACGTCGCCAGGAGCATCCGCTTCTTCCAGCATGTGTACGGACCGCTGCAGGCCAAGCAGTTCTTCGCCACCGAGATTCCCGCCCTGCATGGGGAGGCGTTTCCCGGCATGGTGCACCTCTCGTGGGTCACCTTTCACCAGACCGATCAGCAGGGTGAAGACGAAGTGTTCCGGGCCCACGAGGTCGCCCACCAGTGGTGGGGCGTCGGGGTAGACTTCGCCAGCTACCACGACCAGTGGCTCAGTGAGGGCTTCTCCAACTTCTCCGGGCTCTGGTATCTCCAGACGGTGCGGAAGGACAACGAGAAGTACTTCGGCGTCCTTCGCCGTTGGCGCACCAGCATCTTGGAGCGCACCGACCAGCCGGCGCCGGTCTGGCTGGGGTATCGCGCCAGCTCGTCCAAAGACGATAACGGCTACAACGTGCTGGTGTATCAGAAGGGTGCCTGGGTCCTGCACATGCTCCGGATCATGATGCTCGATCTCAAGACCATGGGCGAAGATCGCTTTACCTCTACCATGCGGGAGTTCTATACCACCTACCAGGGAAAGCGCGCCTCGACCGAAGATTTCCGGCGGGTAGCGGAGAAGCACATAGGGGCCGACCTGGGCTGGTTCTTCGACCAGTGGATCTATGGCACCGGGCTACCGGCGTACCGGGTCGCCTACCGTATCGATCCGGCGGAGAATGGCCAGTACCGCGTCAAGCTCAAGGTGCGGCAGGAGAATGTGGGTGAGGATTTCCAGATGTACATCCCGGTTACCCTGGATCTCGGCAACGACCGGGTGGCGCGGGTGCGGGTCAAGGTCCGCGGTTCCAGCTCGGAGATCGACCTGCCTCTCATGCCCTCGAAGCCGAAGGCCGTGCGCTTCAACGATCTGGATGGCGTGCTGGCCGAGGTCAAAGTGGTTGATTGGTAGCCGTTGCCCGGGTCTTGCCCGGGTCAGCTATCTTTACGTCGTCCTGTTGCTGGTGACCGTCGACCCCTGATCCCCGAGCTCCATGGCCACACGCACTTCGGGACGCGCCAAGAGCTCCGCCAAGCTCGACAAGGCGGAGCTGCTGGATCTGTATCGCGTCATGCTCCTCGCACGGCGGATCGACGACAAGGAGATCCAGCTCAAACGCCAGAATAAGATCTTCTTCCAGATCTCCGGCGCCGGTCATGAGGCCGTTCTGGCCGCCGCCTCCAAGGTTTTCCGTCCCTCCTACGACTGGTTTTATACCTACTACCGCGATCGCGCCCTCTGCCTCGGCCTGGGCATGACCGCCACCGAGCAGTTGCTCTCGGCGGTGGGCGCGGCCGACGATCCCAACTCCGGTGGACGCCAGATGCCGTCCCACTGGGGCCATCAGGAGCTCAATATCGTGAGCGCCTCGAGCCCCACCGGCACCCAGTTTCTTCAGGCAGTGGGGTGCGCCGAGGCCTGGCTGCGCTACTCCCGCATCGACGGCATTCCTGACAAGGACCAGCTGTTTCACGGCGATGAAGTCGTTCTCTGCACCACCGGTGACGGCACCACCAGCGAAGGAGAGTTCTGGGAAGCGCTCAATACCGCCACCAATCTGAAGCTGCCGGTGGTCTTTCTGGTCGAGGACAACGGCTATGCCATCTCGGTGCCGGTGGAGGTAAACACAGCTGGGGGGTCGATTTCCAAGCTGCTGACCGGCTTCCCTGGACTCTTCATCCAGGAGGTCGATGGCTGCGACCTGCTCGCCTCCTTCGATGTGCTGACCAAGGCGGTTGAGTATGCGCGGGCGCGGAAGGGACCGGCCCTGGTCCATGCGCATGTCATCCGGCCTTACAGCCATTCTCTGTCAGACGACGAGGTTCACTACCGGCCGGCGGTAGAGCGGGAGGTGGATGCCGAGCGTGATCCAATAGTCCTGTTTCCCAAGCGCCTTCTCGAGCAGGGTGTGGCCACCCAGGCAGAGCTGGACTCGATCATCCAGCAGATAGACGAGGAGGTCCAGGTGGCGGCCGAAGTGGCTCTGGCGGCGCCGCAGCCCCGAACCGATAGCATCTACAACTTCGTCTATTCTCCCGAGGTCGACCCCACCTCCGAGCAGTTCGATACCGAGGACGACCCGCACTTTGCCGGCGATCCTACCACGATGGTGGATCTGCTGAATATCTGCCTGCGGGACGAGATGACCCGGGATCCCCGAATAGTAATCTTCGGCCAGGACGTGGCTGACTGCAGCCGGGAGAAGAATCTGGGCGACGTGAAGGGCAAGGGAGGGGTGTTCAAGGTAACCTGGGGACTTCAGCGCGTATTCGGAAGCGAGCGGGTGTACAACTCCCCTCTTGCCGAAGCAAACATCATCGGCCGGGCTATAGGGCTCGCCACCCGGGGGCTGAAGCCTGTGGTCGAGATTCAGTTCTTCGACTATATCTGGCCGGCGTACATGCAGCTTCGCAACGAGCTGGCGCTGATGCGCTGGCGCTCCAACAATGCGTTCGCCGCACCGGTGGTGGTCCGGGTGACCTACGGTGGCTACTTGAAGGGTGGCTCGGTGTACCACTCACAGACCGGGGCGGCCATCTTCACCGGTGTTCCGGGCCTTCGGGTGGTGTGCCCCTCCACCTCGCTCGATGCGAACGGACTTCTCCGCACCGCCATTCGCTGTGACGACCCGGTGCTCTTCCTGGAGCACAAGCACCTCTATCGCCAGACTTACAACAAGGCGCCGAACCCGGGCCCCAATTTCATGATTCCATTCGGAAAGGCCAAGGTGGTGCGGCCGGGCACCGATCTGACCGTCGTGACCTATGGGGCCGTGGTGCAGCGTACCCTCATGGCGGCAAGGGCAATGGAGGACCAGCACGGCGTGAGCGTCGAGGTCATCGATCTGCGCTGCCTCTCGCCGGTGGACTGGGACACCATCTACCGCTCGGTGCGAAAGACCAATCGGGTGATCGTTGCCTACGAGGACTCACTCTCGTGGGGCTATGGAGCGGAGATCGCGGCGCGAATCGCCGACGAGACCTTTGTCTATCTGGATGCGCCGGTGAAGCGGGTGGCCGCCACGGATACCTTCGTGGCCTACGCTCCCGAGCTGGAAGACGTGATCTTGCCGCAGGTGGAGTCGCTTCGGGTGGCCATGGAGGAGATCGTCGCTTTCTAACGTCCTGTCACCCTGAACGAAGTGAAGGGGCCGAAGCTGAATTGAGCTATGGCCCCTTCGTTGCACCCAGGGTGACAACAGATCTAACGCATTGCGTCTCTGATTTCACCCGCCGCAGCGATGGCGTTGTCCACGTCCCGCGAAAGCGCCTTTGCCTGCTGGGTAGCCTGAGTCAGGTCGCCCAGTACTGCCGCCACCCCGGCTGAACGCAGCCGCAGCAAATCAAATCTCACATTCTGCATGGCCAGGACGCAGGACTCCAGGTGGCTTGCCACCTGACTCCGGCGCTCGCGCAGGTCGGCTACCGTCTGCCGCTGCCGCTGCAGCAGGCTCAGCCGGCGGGCCCGCTCAGGGTCGTCCGGCTCACGGGACAGGGCGGCGATCCGGTCATCGATCCCGCTCAGGCCTTCGTTGTCCAGGTTGCTGTCCATGGCCTGGAGCGTCCGGGCAAGATCGGTGGCCCGGGCGTAAAGCGCATCCGCGGTCTGCTGGACCTCCGGAAGCATCTTCCGCTCCGACACCGGCAGCCTGGACATCAGCTTGACGATAGCCAGGCGGTCTCCGTGCACCTGTAGTACGGACGGGAGATGGCCGCCGTACTCGTCCGCGCTCGGAGGCTGGATCGCCCGCGCCCCCTTGCCGCCTTTGACCATGGTGGTCTCGAACGAGTCAGGCGCGGGAGGGCGGCTCAGCACGTCGCGCCAGCTGTAGCCGCTCTGCCAGAGCGTGGCGTAATTGCGTAGCAGGCCGATCCCCATGCCGAACATCGGGAAGAGGAACCACGGTGTGTCCATACCGGTTGCGATGTTGATGCCCGCGCATCCGGCTGACACGGCGGCCCAGCTGGCAAACTGTCCCCGAACCTTCTGAATGATCTTCGGCTCGCCGGTGTCGGGGAGCGCTTCCCGATGCTTGCCAGCCCGGCGGGGGAGTGGCGCCGCGGGACCGCGGGGCAGCGGTGCTGGGCGGACCGCGGGGCCGCGGGGCCGCGGGGCAGGAACC